>DATLHD010000069.1:0-26500 GCA_035540075.1 Gemmatimonadales bacterium | reverse complement strand
GCCCAGATCGCCGCCACCAGGTGAACGGCGAGCCGCGCCCGCGCCGGCACCCCCCGCACGTCATCCCTCCATCCCACCAGGGCGATCAGCACCCCGCCGCCCAGCAACGCCGCACCGCCACTCGAAGGCAGGCGACCCGTCGCCAGGAGCAGAGCGACCCCGACCAGCACGACGCAGACCACGGCCAGCCCCCCACCCCGTGGTGTGGGAGCGAGGTGAGAGCTGCGATCGCCGGGGACGTCGAGCACGCCCCGCGCGCGGACGTAGCGTAGCACCACGGCCGAGAGCAGGAGACTGACCAGGGTCGCGATCGAGCCCAGCAGCAGCAACCTCATCGGCCTTCGCCCCGGGCGCGGTACCACTCGGCCGTGAGGCGCATTCCCTCCGTCAGGGTGTAAGGCCGCGTGTAACCGGTGGCCAGGACCAATCGGGAGCCGTCCACCACCAGCGACGTCGCGAGGCGCTCCACCGCTTCGGTGGTGAGCGGAAACGGCCGGGTGCGGGCGACCTGGTCGCCCGCGCGGCCGAGAGCGCGCAGGAGGGAGGTCGGAAAGGGCAGCATTCGCGGGGGCCGCCCGAGTGCGTGGGCGATGGCGGTCACCAGGTCCGGGGTCGAGGGAGCCTCCGCATCGGTCACGAAGAAGGTCTCACCGCCCGAAGGACTCTCCAGCGTCGCCAGCACGGCGGCGACCAGGTTCCCCGTAAACAGGAGACTGCGTCGATTCCGCACCGAGCCGAGCGGCAACGGCCAGCCGCGATCCACCAGCCGGAAGAGCCGCAGCGCGTTGCCCGTCATGCCCGGCCCGTACACCAGCGGAAGGCGGAGGATCGGTGCGTGGATCCCGTGTCGTTGGGCCAGACTCCGGATGATGGTCTCGGCCTCGAGCTTGGATCTGCCATAGGCGTCGACGGGGGCCGGCGGCGTCGTCTCATCCCAGGGCTCTTCGCTGCGCTCCCCGACCGCCTTGACCGAGCTGACGAAGACGAAAGCACGCACGCCGGCCGCGACAGCTTCGGACAACAGGGTGCGCGTCCCTTCCACATTGACGGCGTGAAAGGCCGCCTCGCCGCCACGGTCGGAAGGCACGTGCACCCGAGCGGCCAGGTGCACCACGCCTTCCGCGCCCCGCAGCGCTTCTCTCAGCGCACCGATGTCGTCCAGTCCGCGGGCAAGAGCCGAGACAGCGCCGCCAGGCAGCCGTGCGCCCGCCCGTCGCACCAGCCCCCGCACTCCGACGCCTCGCGCGGCCAGCGCCGCGCACACATGGCCGCCCAGGAAGCCCGTGGCCCCGGTGACAAGCACCGTCCGGGGAAGCGCCTGGCTTACCAGAGCTTCCAGCCGTGGCTGCCGAAGAACGTGAGGGCGGACCGGAGGAACAGTCGCTGATGCAGCCGCCCCTTCCGCGCGGCATCGCCGCCGCTGTGCACGATGCGCACGCCGGGCACGTAGGCGATATCCGCGATCCGCCCGAGCCGCAGGCTCAGATCGAAGTCCTCGAAGTACAGGAAGTAGCGCGAGGAGAACCCGCCCAGCGAGCGCAGGACCTCCGCGCGGGCGAGCATGAAGCAACCACTGGCGATCGGAATTCCCGTGGCGACTTCGTGCTCGGGCAGGTCACGCATCTCGTACCGGTCCAGTACGCCGCGAAGGCGGCGCCGCAGGCCCTCCGACGCGAAGCCGCGCAGCCCGAGGGCCAGAAGGCTGGGATAGCGCTTGCAAAGAAACTGCCGCCGCCCCTCCTGGTCCACGGCGTGTGGTGTGACCAGCGCGACCCTGGGATGATCCCGGAGATGGCGGAGCCCTTCACTGATCGCATCGGCGTGCAGCCGGACGTCCGGGTTGAGGATCAGATGCCAGGCGACGCCGGTGCGCGAGAGCGCAAGATCGTGGCCCGCGCCGTACCCGACGTTGCCATGGCCGCGGATGACCTCGAGCCGGAGCCATTCCTCGTCCGGCGCGAGTGCCTCGGTGGCGAGGCGGTCCAGTTCCGCGGCATCTTCGGAGCCGTTGTCGATCAGCCACACGGTGGCATGGTCCAGCAGGCCCGCGCCACACGCGTGGCTCAGCGCGACCCGCAGCGACTCGAGCGTGGCCCGCAGCTCGGCCGCATCCGAGTGGTAGGCTACGATCGAGATGCCGAGCCCGTTTAAGATTGCCATGGCGGGGTCCAATTGGGTCTCGCGTGACCGTCCGGAAACTTCCTGCGAGGATGCCGATGACGATCCGCACCGCTCTCAAGGCGACTGTGACACAGCTTGGCCTGAAGCCAGCCCTGGAGCGCGTGTACCTCGAATCCGGGTTGCTGGGTGAGCGTCTCCAATACCTCGTGCGCGATCGGCCGGAGCCTTCCGAAGCGATCGTGGTTGCCGGCTCGGCGCGCAGCGGCTCGACCTGGCTGGCCGACCTGGTCTGCAGCGTGCCCGGCATCCAGCAGATCTTCGAGCCGCTACGAGAGCTGCCGCGATGGCTGCCGGGAGGAGCTCCCGCGTATCCGAAGACATGCTACCTGCGGCCGGAGGGCCGCTATCCCGACTGGGACCACGTGCTCTCCGGAGTCCTGACGGGCCGAAGCCGCACCTATTGGACGGATACCGCGCGGACCTGCTTCTTCCCCAGGCGCTACCTCATCAAGGACGTCCGGGTCAGCTTGATGCTCGGGTACCTGCACGACCGATTTCACCCCCGCATCGCCTATCTGTCTCGACATCCCTGCGCCATCGTCGCCTCGAGGATCGGTCTCGGGTGGCGGCTCGACCTGAACAATCTCCTCTCCCAGGAAGAGCTCGTCGAGGATCATCTCTCGCCCTGGCTGGCGCGGATCGAGCGGGCCAGGAGCAACCCCGTCGCGACGCACGCGATCTGGCTGGCGGTCGAGAACCGGGTCGCGTCGCAACACTTGTCGACTCGTCCGCACTCCCACGCCTATTACGAGCACCTCCTCATGGAGCCGGAAGCGACGCTTCGAGCGATCCTCTCCGGGCTGGACCTGGGCACCTCCCGGGTCCCGGAAAACAGGATCAAACGCAACAGCCGCACGACCTGGAGGCAGCGCCTCGCGAAGGATCCCAAGGAAACGGAGTACGCGCTCTCCAACTGGAAGCGACGGCTCTCGAAAGAGGACCAGCGCGAGGTCCTGGACTGGGCCTACCGCCTGGAGGTGACCTCGTACAGCGACGAGAGCCTGCCGGTGGCCTCCGGACAGTCCGCTACTCCCCATAGATGAGAAGCCGGGGACCGTTCCTGGGCATCCCGAGGCCCTGAAGAAACCATCCCGCGCTCATGGCCCGGCCCACGGCAGGGAGATAGAGCCAGCCGATGTGGTCGGTCGCCGAGGACCAGGCCTCCAGGGCCCGGATCACCAGAGGGTTGAGGGCCGCTCGCAGCGCCAGTTTGCGGACCACGCGACCGGGCCGATCCCGGGACCAGTCAACCGGCACCAGATCGGCGAAGCTGGTCTGTTCCAGGAACTCCGGTGCGCTTCTCAGCAGCACCGGGATGCCTTCCCTGGCCGTTTCGTGCATCTTGGCCCGGTACCAGCCCACCGTCACCGGGTCGTAGTGGAGGGCGCGCGCGGCCGGAGCGAACACGATCCGGACCCCACTGCGCCTGAGTCGCTCGGCGAAGATGTGGTCCTCGCAGCCGTAGTACCGGATAGCCTCGTCGAACATGCCCGCGGCCACCATGCCCTCGCGTCGCACCGAGGCGACCGCGCTGATCAGGAATCGCGGATGCAGGTCCCAGGGGCGGACGCGTTGCAGTGCCTCCGGGTCCCGGCCGCCCAGGTATCGTGACTGGAGATACTTCGCGTAGTTGCTCGCGGCGACGACCTCGGCGGGAAAGCGCAGGTCGCCGATGACCGCCACAGCCGCGGGCTCCCCGGCCGCGTGGGCATCGAGGTGCGCCTTGACGTAGCCGGGGTCCACCACCACGTCGTCGTCCACGAGCAGGACGATGTCGCCCCGTGCCTGCCGGATTCCGGTGTTCCGGGTAGCGCTCCGGCCCTGGTTGGTGTCATGCCGCAGGTAATTCACCCGCGCATCTGTGCGGGCGATCCGCTGGACCGCCTCGCCGGTCTCCGGCCCGGAGCCATCGTCCACCACGACGACCTCGAAAGCGGGTGTCGACGGGTCCTGGGCCAAGAGCGCCCGGAGAGACCGCTCCAGGAGGTGCGGGCGGTTGTAGGTCGGGAGGACGACGGTGGCTGCCGGCTTCATACCTCTGCCCTGGTCGCGGCGTCGAGCACGTCCTCCACCACCGCGGCGAACTGCTGGTGCTGGCGATGGCCGTCGAACTCGCGGAGGACCCGCTCCCGGCCGCACCGGCCCAACCGCTCCGTCAGCTGCTGGTCGGTGAGCAGCCGGGTCACGGCGGCCGCGACCTCGGCGGGCGATTCGCCGTCCACCACGATGCCCGTCTCCCCGTCCACCACCGCTTCCGGTGCCCCGCCCGCGCGACCGGCGACCGCCGGTTTGCCGAACCTCGCGGCCTCGAGGTACACGATGCCGAATCCCTCCGCCGTGGACCCGACCGCTCGGCCGGCCATGAGAAAGAGGTCACAGCTCCGAAAGAGCCGGAGCAGATCGGGCCGCTCGAGCAGCCCGGTGAACACCACGCGGTCGGCGACGCCGAGGCGGGTCGCGGCCTCGCGGAGCGTCGTCTGGTCCCCCGGCCCCGCTACGAGCAGTCTGGCTTCGGGAACCCGCTCGGCGACCGCCGCCATCGCTGCGACCGCCGTGTCGAAGCCCTTGTGGCGCTCCTGGAGCCGGCCGACCGTGAGGATCATGCGCGTCCCCGGCCCGACGAAGCGATCGCGCAGCGCGGTGGCAACGCTCGCGGGCTCGTCTTCACCCTGATCTACGTCGATCGCCGGATACACGATCCTGAGCTTCGCCTCCGGCACGTCGTATCGCTCCAGCGCGATACGGCGGGTGTGCTCCGTGATACAGACGACCGCCGCCGCATCCCGGAGCGTGAGTCGCTGAAGCCGCAGACGCACCTGCATCGGCGCGCGATCCTGCAGCAGCAGGGTCAGCTCCTCGCCATAGACGACCACGATGTAGGGAATGCCGAACAGCCGACGCGCGAGCCAGGTGCCGACTCCGGCGAAGAGCGGCTGCACGCTGACGAACAGCGCGGGGGAGCGTCGCACCAGGCACCACACCAGCGGCGCGAGCACAACCTCGAGATGCTGCAGGGCGCTCCAGAGCTTCAGCGGACCACCGACGCGCCCGCTGAACCGGAGCAGCGGCAGCACCTTTGCGCCGCCGCCATCACCGGTACCGGCGGACCTGGGAGCGATGACGGTCGTGTCCTTCCGTCGGCCGAGCATGCTTCGCAACGCCTGTCCGGATCCCGCGGCCATGGGCGGCCAGACGTTGGTCACGGCGACGAGGATTGGCTCACGCGATATCATCGGGGGATCGAGGAGACGAGGTGGTCGGACATCCTGAACGAGGCATGGCGCTCGTACGCTTGCGCCCCGCATGGTCGGCCGTTACTGTGCCCTCCCCCGCCTACCATCTGAACGAGATGCCGAACCGATGCTGCTGGAACGTCGAGCGTACTGTCAGTCGCTGATCGCGGCAGCGATGGAGCGCTGGGTGCGGCGCGACGTCGGCGTGCCGACGGGACCGGCCATTTCCCTGGCGCACTCCGGCGCTGAAGCGGTTTTCAACGTAAGGGATTACGGAGCCCTGGGCAACGGCGTGGAGGACGACCTCCGACCGATCCAGGCGGCCGTGCGACAGGCGGAGCGTCGGTTCGACGAGAGCCGGGTGTTGGTCCGCAACCGCATCTCGCCCGCCCCGGTGGTGTACTTCCCGGCCGGCGTCTACCGGGTCTCCGGTTCCATCCTGGTCGGCCGCCAGCTGGTGCTGCGGGGCGACGGCATGATGACCAGCATTCTCGCGTCCGTCGCCGACGCGCCGGTGCTGGTGCTCCGGATGGGGGCTCTGCGCGTCTACGTCGCGCCCACTCTCCGCGAGCTCGGCATCACGGGGAGCTACGAGGGGTGCCCGCACCCGAGCACCCGACAGACAGGCGTGCTGCTGCTCCACGATCCGGCGAGCACCGACGCAACGGCCGTCATCGACCAGTGCGCGATCGTGGGCTGTGGTGGAGACGGCTTCCGCTCCGACACCCGGGGCAACACCATCCGCGTGTACCGCTCCCTCATCCAGACCAACCAGCTGGACGGCATTCACCTGGGGGGGGCCTACAGCACCAACTGCCGGATCATCGACAACATCGTGCGGGAGAATCGCCGCGGCCTCGCCTTCGAGCCGGAGCCGGGGGCCCGCTGGTCCAGCGGTCTCGTGGCCCAGAATCTGTTCGAATGCAATCACGAGTCCGGCGAGGGCGCCATCGGAGGACGCGGGCGCCCCGGGCAGGCGATCTCCATGCGGAGATGCCGCTCCATTCACATCGTCGAGAACTACTTCGAGCGTCACCTGAACCACGTGTACGCCGCCGACGAGTGCGCGTTCATCACGATCCGCGGCAACGTGTTCTACGGAGCATCCAGGCTGCCCGGTCTCTACCCGGGGCTCGGCGGCCCGGCGCGCCGCGCTTGCGACATCTACGTGGAGGGCGAGGGCAACCGGGAGTTCACCCTGGCCCACAACATGTTCGAAACACCGGTGCGCCCGGCCGAGACGGCGCCCGCAGACTGGGGCACGGAGCGGTGGGGCGACAGCTACGAGCAGCTGCACCTCACCGGAAGCGATCACCGTCTCCTGGAGAACCCCCGCTCGGGCACCACCGTCTGTGGTGGGGGCACGCTGTCCCGCCGGACCAACGCCTACTCCGAGGATTTCGGAAGGGATCTGAACGCGCCCGGCGGGTATCGCACGCCGCTGCACGGCTGGGCGGTGCGACGGCTGTCGCGCGGCGCGTCCGGCAAAGTCGTGCCCCGCAGCGGCGGCCCGGTGCATGCCTTGCGGCAGGGCTCCATCACCGGCGTCGCGGTCAAGCTCGGCTCGACGCTGCGCGGGGGCTCGGTTCGCGTGGTGGTCCACCTGGACGGCTCCCCGACGTCCGCGCAGGTCGAGGTGCCGGCCGGCGCGAGCTTCGGCGCCGCCACGTTCGACAAGGACAGCGTCGCTGTGGACCAAGGGATGGTGCTCGAAGTCCGTGCGTCCAGCTCGGCGGACCAGGATCCGAGCCCCGTCGCGCTGGACGCGATCGTGGAGCTGGAATCGTGATTCCGGCCGCCGGGCGCCTCAGGAACCCGGGACGGGGTTCGGCGCCGGAGGGAGGCCCTCGGCGGGCGACCGGCAGGCGATCACCAGGATGTGGTACAGTAGGCGCAGCACCATCACCAAAATCAGCGACACCACACTGAGCGTGAACGCCTGGCGGAAATTCAGCACGATCGTCGCCCACTCGACCTCGATGTGGGTGGCGCTCAGCCAGAGCGGGATGAACACGAGCCCGAACAGCGGGCGCGACGCGTAGGGACCGGCGAGCCGTGCCACGGCTTCGAAGAGCAGCGTCAGCGCGATGGGCAGGAGCATAAAGCCGAGCACGCCGCCGGCCATCACCCCCGCGCTGAAGATCGAGTCCTGGTAGTCGGCCAGCATGACGCCGTCGGCGTACGCCTCCCAGCCGAGTCTGCCGAGGATCTCGGAGTACACGTCGGGCACGACCTTCTCCGCGCCGATGAAGAGGAACCGCGGGACCGCGTTGACCACCGCGGCCGGAACGATGGCCGGATCGAACGCCGAGCCGCCCGAGTTCACCACGATGGCGGTGGCGAAGTCCGTGAGATCGGTGCGCCGGTTGATCGCCGCGATGGCGAACCGCAGTCCGGTGTCTTCCGGCACGTTGACCCGGCCGAGCAGCAGGGTCAGCTGTACGCCCACCAGGGACACCGTGGGGAACAGGAGCAGCAGCGTTTGGAGAATCCGCTCCGCGCGGCGGCGCGAGACCAGCTCCGAGGTGAGCGCGAAGAGCACGGCCGCCAGCAGGAGCGGCGCTCGGGCCTTGAGATAGCCCACCGAATAGCCGAGCTCCACCAGCAGTGCGAGGCCCGAGAACAGGCGCAGGAGCTTCCCGGCGCCCGTCACCCTCTTGCTGCCCGCCAGGAAGGTGATGCTGAGCCACTGCGCGAAGAGACCGAAGAGCTCACTCCCCAGAATCAGGAAGAAGTCCTCGTAGGATCGAATGCGTGCGCCGGTCGCGGCGTAGTCGGTCTCGGTGTAGGCCGATCCGTATCCCAGGCTCACCAGGGCCAGCTTGCAGGCCACCGAGACGACCACGGAGACCACCAGCAGCCGCCGCAGATCTGCACGGTAGCGCGTGATCCAGGCTTGCATCGACTGTGCCGTCGGCGCCCCACGGTAGCGCAACACCAGCATGCAGCCGATCAGCACGGCCCCGCCGGCCATCGAGCCCCAGAACTGCGCCGTCAGGCTCAGGTCGAACTGCGGATAGAGGAGGATCGGGGAGAAATACTTGAGCGCGTTGATCGTGAAGTACACCTGATTCATGACCAGAAACGCCAGGGCGGGCGAGCCGAGGAACGCCAGCGACCGGCGACGGGCCACATGCAGCAGCAGAGCGTTGCCCGCCGCCGCGAGCACGAAATGCCCCAGCGCGAAGCCCCACTCCTCCGTCGTCGCGCTCACCCGCATCGCCACCGTAGTCGTGAGCGCGGAATAGACCAGCAGGCTGAGCAGGAAGAAGCTCATGGCGCGATCGGCCGCACGGCGTCGAGGACCCGGGACACGACCCCGCCCAGCGGCAGACACACCAGCCGGGCAACCGCCTCGGCGCGACACCGCGCGTAGTGCTCCGCCCGCTGCTCAAGGTCGTCCAGGACGGTGTTGAGCTGGGAGGGATGATCGCAGTAGGGCCGCGCGCCCGTCGCATCGAACGCCCGCATGTGGATGTAGCGCTGGAAGTCGTGCACCAGGGCGGTCTCCGCCGGCGCCCCGCGTGGCAGCGCGTCCATCCAGCGGAGCTGCAGGCTCGGCGTGTCGAAGATGCAGGCTTCCAGGAGTGCGGTGGTGCCCCAGCTGCTCGCCACGAATCGGGCGCTGCGGAGCAGGCTCGCCATGTGCCGGATGGCGCCCACGTCGAGCGCCTCGGGGCCGACCCGCGCGTCCGTCAGATCCGGCGACGGGTCCAGGAGCACGCCGCGCCCGCGCAGGGTCTCGTACGCCTCGCGCGACCCCTGGGGATGGGGACGCACCACGATCCGGAGGTCGCGATGGGCGCCCCGCGGCAGCTCACGCGACAACGCCTCGACGTCCTCCACGTCGTACCGTGCGGTGCGGGCGCCGCACACGTACGCCAGGAACGGCTCGTCCGGACCCAGGCCCACCCGGCAGCGCATCCGGGCGATCTCCTCGGGCGAGACCGGCTTGGCGTAGAAGTGGAACTGCGGCGGACCAACCACCTTAATGCGCTCATCGGGGAACTGGTGCACGTCCATGGCCTGCCGGCGCATCTCCTCACTCCATACCAGGAGATAGTCCGGACGCCGGCACATCGGGCCGCGGGAGTAGAGATTGTCCCAGCTCAGGACGATGCAGACGGTCGGGACGCCCCGCCGCCGGGCTTCATCCAGGACGAAGTGGTCCAGCCAGTAGTGTCCCGGCGACGCCACCAGCACGAACGACGGGGCTACCCGGTCGAATGCCGCGCTGATCTCTGCCCGGCGCGGCCGGTACAGCGCGTTGAGCTGCCGGAGCCATCGTCGCGCCGCCGACCGGCGAGGCGCCAGGGTGGTGAGGGTCCTGGCGACCACGTTCTGCGCCGAGCGGCGGCGGCTGAGCTCCAGGTTCTGGAGGCTCCCGTCCGGGTACTCCAGGGCGAAGCCGGTGAGGTGCACGCTCTTCAACGCCCGGTCCAGTGGGGTGATCCCAGCCAGGGCGGGGATACCGTTCGCGCCCGGCCCGGCGGAGACCGAGAGGTTCTCGTAGCGGGCACCGCTCGGGTCGGTGAAATGGGGCTGCACATAGGGCGACACGAATCGCACCTTGCACTCGTAGCGTCGCTCCAGCTCGCCGACCAACCCCGTCGGAAGGAAGTTGCGGAGGGTGAGCGGAAAGGGCGCGGCCGCGAGGATGCTGCGATCAGCCATGCACCGCCTCTCGGCCGTCGAGCAGCGAGAGAAACTCCCCGGGCGGCGGGAGCTGACGGTACACCCGCCACGCGCCCATCGCTTCCAGCGCGGGGATGTCGTAGACGCCGGTCGCTACCGCCAGTGCACGGGCGCCGATCGCGCCGGCGCAGCTCACGTCGTGGGGCGTGTCGCCCACGACGAGCACGCCGCCGGGAGCGACGCCGCAGCCGCGGGCGGCGGCACGTTCCAGCGCCGCGCGTGCAATCGTGTTTCGATCGGCGTCCGGTTCCGAGAACGCGCCGTCGCTGAGAAACTCGGAGAGGCTGTAGTGGTCCAGCTTCGCTCGCGCGCCGCGGCGAGTGTTGCCGGTGAGCAGCAGTGAGCAGACCTCCGGCAGGCGGGCGAGCAGGGTCAGGATCTCGCGCACGTTGGGCATCACGTGGCCGACCCGCCGATGGAGAGCCTGGGGCAGGCGGTCTTCATACCGTTCCACCAGGCGCCGCACCGTGGCAGGCCCCGGCTCGGTCTGGCCGCCGTACTCCGACAGCAGCCGTCTCGCGATGCCGAAGTCCGGGTGTCCGGCCGTGTCGAACGACCAGAGATCAACCTCCCGGCCGGTGACCTCGTGCAGCGCCTCCTGCCAGGCGAAGATGCCCGCGCGACCGGTGGTCAGCAGCGTCCCGTCGATGTCCCAGAACACCAGCGTCAATCGGGCGGCCCTCCCCTCATAGCCGCCGCCAGGTCCTCGGCTAGGGATTCGGCGTCCAGGCGGTGGGCACGGAGGACTTCGTCGTTCTGGCCGCAGGCGGGAATGTCGTGGAGGCCAAAGCGGCGGACCGTGCGGCCCCCGGCGAGCCCGAGCTCCGCGAGCGTGGCCGCCAGCATCTCGCCCTGCCCGCCGCTCACATAGTGATCGTCCAGGAAGAAGATCTGCGCCTTGTCCGCCACTTCGCTCGCCAGCCATTCCCGATCCACCAGGTTGAGCCACGGCAAGTTGACGACGCGAAGGCCGAGTCCATACCGCTCGCGCAGGAGCGCCGAGGCGCGATACGCCTCGCTCAGCAGCACGGGGCCGTAGCCGAACAACACCCCCTCGCCCCCGTCGGTCAGCGCCAAGCCCCGTCCCCGCTCCAGCCGGTAATCCCCGGGCAGGCGGTACGGCACCCGGCAGGGGATGGATACCAGCCGGAGATAGCAGCTCGTCCGGGCCTCCTCGAGGCAGTACGCCACCGCTTGAGCCACCTCGGATTCGCACGACGGCTCCAGCATCTCCAGTCCCGGCGTGCCCGCCAGCGCCGCGATGTCGCGCACCGACTGATGCGAGTGCCCGGGTCCGCCCGGAAGCAGGCCGGCGAGTGAGCCCACATACACCACTTTCCGCCGCTCGGTGGCGTTGTTGTAGATCTGCTCGTTGGCGCGGGTGGTCAGAAAACAGGCGAAGGAGTGCACCACCGGCAGCCGCCCGGCGAGGGCGAGCCCGCCCGCCTGGGAGACCATGTCCTGCTCCGCGATGCCGCACTCGATGAACCGGTCGGGAAACCGCTCGGAGAACGGGATGAGCCCGGTGTCGAGCACCAGATCCGCGTCCAGTGCCACGATTCGCGGGTCCCGCTCGGCGTGGGCCACGAGCGCACGCGAATAGGCCACCACCATGCGTTGTGTCTCCCGCAGGTCGGCCCGTGCCGGACGCGGGATTCGCTCCAGCTCGAGCGGCGGGGCTCCAAGCGCCTCGAGCTCGGTGTTGGCCGAGGCGATGAGTTCCGCCGCGCCGCGCTCGTAAGCCGAGTCGTCGGGCGCGCCGCTGTGGAAGCGGTAGAACTTCTCATCGGGGCGGAGCGCGGTGTGCTCCATGAACGACACGCCCCGCCCTTTCACCGTGTCGGCGACGATCAGCTTGGGGCGGTCGCGCACGTCGCGCAGGGACTTTAGCGTCTTCGCGAGCGCGGCGAGATCGTGGCCGTCGCAGCGCACCGCATGCCACCCGAACGCGGTCACCTTGGCCACCAAGTCGCCAAGGTCGCTCACCGAGGAGACCCACGTGTCCGACTGGATCTTGTTGTGATCCACGATGGCCGTGATCTCGCCCATCTTCGCGTGCGCGGCGGTCGCGAGGGACTCCCAGAACTGACCCTCCTGGAGCTCGCCGTCGCCCGTGAGCACGAACACCCTTCCCTCCCGACCCGCAAGCCGCTGCGCCCGCACCATACCCTTGGCCTTCGAGATACCCATGCCGAGAGGACCGGTATTGCTCACGATCCCCGGCGTCTCGACGTCGGGGTGACCCGGCAGACCACCCAGGCGCCGGAGCGTGTGAAGGGTCTCGAATGGAAGGCGCCCGAGGCCGATGAGCACGGCGTAGAGGCCCGGGACGTCGTGTCCCTTGGAGGAGAAGAACAGGTCGCGTACGGCAGGCTCTGGACCCTCGAGGCCGCGGAGCTCATGGAGGTGCAGCCAGGTTACGATGTCGAGGCTGCTGAAGCTGCTGCCGATGTGGCCCGAGCCCGCCCGGGCGATCATGTAGAGCGTGTTGATACGGGAGAGGGTGGCGAACAGCGCGGCGGTGCGCACCGGATCGCCGCGGAGCGCGCGGGCACGCTCGAGCTCGCGAGCCGGCACGTAGAGAAGGTCGGTCACGTCAGCGGCTCACGGCAGGCGAGGTGACCGCGGGCAAGTGCGCCTCCCCGGTCCCCACCAGGTGCTCCGCGTACCACCAGTCCTTCGCATCGTTCACGTCGAGTCCTTCATATCCTTGGGTATAAAAGGGCACGACGGACTCGCCCGCGATCGTGCCGGTCTCAGTGACCGTCCGGCACCAGGCGATCTCCAGGCTCGCGTTCTGCGTCAGCACCTTCGGCAGGGCCTGATACGGCGTGCTGTGCCATGGTGGATCGAATGGGCCGTCCTTGAGCAGCGGCACGATCTGGTCCCCCTCGGCCACCCACATCTTGCCCGGATGCTGCCGGCACGGCTCGACCGCGCGCAGCGAGCTCGCGCCCGTCCCGTCGAGGAACGTGCGCCAGGCTCGGCGGATGGTCTCCGGCCTGCGGAACGGGCTGGTCGGCCGCAGCAGGCTGAACGCATCCCAGGTGCGCCCCGCCCGCGCCAGCGTCTCCAGCGTGTAGCGCACCCAGTCGATGTCGGGCGAGAGGTCCCCCGCCATCTCCGACGGCCGGAGGAAGGGCACCTCGGCGCCGTAGTACCTCGCGACCTCCGCGATGGACTCGGCGTCGGTGGAGACGATCACGTCGGCGAACACGCCGCTCTCGCGGGCAGCGCTCACCGTGTAAGCCAACAGTGGGTGACCGGCGAGCGGCCGGACGTTCTTCCCCACGACCCGCTTGGAGCCGGACCGTGCGGGGATCAGGGCGACGCAGGTGACCGTCACAACGTCAGACCGCCCCGGGGTCGTAGTTCAGGTACACGGTCTTCCACTCCGAGTACACATCCAGCGCCTCGGTCCCCGCCTCGCGCCAGCCGGTGCCCGACTCGCCTAACCCGCCGAACGGGAGGTGCGGCTCGCTCCCGTACGTGGCGCCGTTGACGACCGCCACGCCGGAGCGAATCCGGGACACGAAGGTCATCGCGCGGTGGACGTTCACCGTGTGGATGGAGGCCGTGAGCCCGTAGGGTGAGCCGTGGGCGAGGCCAAGCGCGGCCTCAAAGTCCGGTACCCGGTAGAGCACGGAGATCGGCCCGAACAGCTCCACCCGGGAAATCTCCGACTCCGGGTCCGCGTTCTCCAGCAACGTGGGCTCCAGGAAGTACCCGCCATCGTATGCAGGGCCGGAGAGTCGGCGGCCGCCGGTGAGCACGGTGACGCCTTCGCGCCGAGCCGCCTCGATCGCCGCGCACATCGCCGAGAGTTGGGCCTCGTTGATCACCGGTCCGAAGTCGTCCTCGTCCCCGCAGCCGACCCGCAGCTTCGCCACCCGGCGCAGCAGCCGCTCGCGGAACGCCTCGTACACCGAGTCGAACACGATGATCCGGCTTCCGGCGGCGCAGCGCTGGCCCGCGTTGCTGAACGCGGAGAGGACGGCGGCCTCCGCGGCGCGGTCGAGATCGGCGTCGTCGCAGACGATCAGCGGATTCTTCCCACCCAGCTCGAGGCACACCTTCGCCAGCCGCGCACCCGCGGCCTGCGCGATCCAGCGGCCCACCGCGGTGGAGCCGGTGAAGCTGATGAGATCCACCTCGGGGGATTCCACCAGTGCAGCGCCCGCCTCCTCGCCGAGCCCGTGCACCACGCTGAGCACGCCCGGCGGGAGACCGGCCTCCTGCGCCAGCCGGGCGAAGGCCCATGCGCTGAGCGGTGTGTCCTCCGCCGGCTTGAGCACCGCGGCATTCCCGCAGAGGAGCGCGGGAAAGACCTTCCACGCAACGTTGGCGATCGGAGTGTTCGCCGCGATGATGAGGCCGGTGACGCCGACCGGCTGGCGCACCGTCTGGGCGGTCTTGTTGGGGATCGCGCTGGTGGTGGTGCGACCGTAGAACCGGCGACCTTCGCCCGCGACGAACATCCCCATCTCGATCGCGGCGCCGGTCTCGCCCCGGGCATCCTTGAGCGACTTGCCGGTCTCCTTCGCGACCAGGCCGGCCAGCTCCTCCTGTCGGTCCCGCATCAGGAGCGCGATGGCCCGCAGGTGGTCCCCCCGGCTCACCACGGTGCTCGCCGCCCAGCCAGGCTGGGCGCAGCGCGCGGCGGCCACCGCCGCCCGCACGTCCTCGGCCCGCGAGCGCGCCACTTCGGCGATCACCCGGCCGTCCGCGGGCGCGCGCTTCTCGAAGCGGTCGCCGGCGAGCGTGCCGACTTCCTTGCCGTCGATGAAGTTCGGGATCAGAGCCGGCGGACGGAGATCGACCATGGCCTAGGGGAGGGCTGGGGACCTACCAGGACGTGAAGCCTCCGTCGACCACGAGGTCGACGCCGGTCACGTAGGACGAGGCATCGGACGCGAGAAATATAAGCGGCCCACGGAGATCGTCGGCCGCGGCCATGCGGCCCAGGGGCACCCGCCCGGTGAACTTGCGCTTGAACTCGGGGTCCTGCCCGCCCTCGACCCCGCCGGGCGAGAGGGCGTTCACACGGACACCTTGCGGTCCCCAGTGCGTAGCCAGGTAGCGGGTCAGGTTCACCAACGCCGCCTTGGAGGCGCCGTAGGCGGGCGGCTTGAGGAAGGGCGGATCGGCCGGCAGGTGGTCGTAGAAACGGACGTCGGGCGAGACCGAGGCGTAGAGCGAGCCGATGTTGATGATGGAGCCGCGCCGCTCACGCAGCATGGCGGACGCGAACACCTGGCTCGCCTGAAAGGCGCCGAGGAGATTCACGTCCAGCACCCGGCCGAACACTTCGAGCGGGATCTCCTCGAGGCGGTAGGTGACCGTGGGTCCCGGCGGCTGGTCGATGCCGGCGTTGTTGACCAGCACCGAGGGGATCTGCCCGTCCGCCTCACAGCGCTCCCTGACCGCCACCAGCGACGCGCGATCCAGTACGTCGGCCGTCGCGCTGCGGAGCCGGTCGCCGGCGCTCTGCTGGAGCGCGCGGAACGGAGCGGAGAGGCTGGCGGTCGCCAGGTCCAGGGCGATCACCGTCGCGCCGGCGTCGAGCAGGGCCCCACACCAGACCGGGCCGAGCCGGCCGTACGCCCCGGTGACGACGGCGACGCGGCCGTCCAGCGGGCGTGTCACTCGGCCTCGCCCTGGGCCAGGACCTCGAAGGTGATGTTGTCGTCCGGCTGGAGCGCGCGGGTGAGGGTGCGCCCCACCACCTGATCGAGGAGATACGGCGGGAGCCCGTCGCCCGGCGACTTCATGGCCACGTCGTCCTCGGTGAGCACATGCCCGACGGCGAGGGCGCGGCCGGCCACCAGCTTCTTCCCCATCTTGGTGAGCGGCCCCTGTTCCGAGGGTAGCGGGCACTTGATCCCCGTCCCGAACGCCTCCCGCGCTCGGCGGAGATCGCGCACCAGCTTCCGCATGCCGATGGGCTCCAGCGAGAAGGCGTGGTCAGTGCCCTTCCAGGTGTGATTGAGCGTCAAGTGCTTCTCGATCACGCGCGCGCCCAGCACGTAGGCCGCGACCGCCATGGCGATACCGTTCTCGTGGTCGGAGAGTCCCACGACGACTTCCGGGAATCGCTGCCGGTAGGTCTGGATGACGTTGAGGTTCAGCTCCTCGGCGGAGGCGGGGTACGCGGCGGTGCACTGGAGGAAGCAGAGCTGACGATTGATCGGCATCACCGTGTCGTACGCGCGAACCACGTCGTCCATCGTGGCCCCGCCGGTGCTGAGGATCATCGGCTTGCCGAACGACGCCACGTGCCGGAGCAGCGGCGTGGTCTTGAGGTCGCCGGACGCGATCTTGTACGCCGGCATGTCCAGGTCGGCCAGAAAGTCCGCGCTGGGGATGTCGAACACGGTGGCGAAGAAAGTGAGACCCAGCTCCCGGCAGTAGCGCTGCAGCTCGACGTACTCGTCGCGGCCGAACTCCAGAGCCTCACGGTGCTCGCCGTAGGTGGCGCCGAAGCTGTTCTCGTTGTCGTACGGCTTGTCGTACATCGCGCGGGTATAGAGGGCGCGGTTGTCACGCTTCTGGAGCTTGACCGCGTCCACCCCGCATTCCTTGGCGGCCCGGAAGAGCTCCTTGCACTTCTGGAGGTCGCCCTGGTGGTTGTGGCCCACTTCGGCAATGACGTAGCAGTCGGAGTCGTCGCTGAGCTGACAACCCTCGATGACAAAAGGCGGCCTGGCTGGCGCGGCGTCGGTTCTGGAACCCATTACGTCCTGGCCTTTCACGCGAGGAGCGGGAGACTACGCCGGACCGCGTATGCTGGGCTTGTACACCAGAGCGACTGCGACCCCCTCCACCGGTGCATCGGCGTAGTAGTTCTCGTACCGATGCCTGGCGATGAGCTCCGCGGAGCATTCCCGCCACACGCCCCGGCGACCGACCTTGCGGAAATACCGGATCGTGCCCGCGGCCGGCAGCAGGTCCTCGACAGCTTGTGGCGAGTAGATCCGATAACCCCGCTTCTCCGAGGCTTCGCCCGCGGGGACGGAGAAGAAGAGTCGACCTCCAGGACGCACCTTTTCCCATAGGTGAGCGACCGCCAGGGCATCGCCTCGCGTCTCACGGGGATCACCATATCCTCCCAGACCCACATGCTCGATCGTAGAGATCGAATACACCAGATCAAAATCGGCCGGAAGATCCTTCATGGGTTGAAGGATATCGTGCTGGAGGATCTGGACCCGCTCGTCTTGAAAGGGATACCGCCGCTGGTCCACCACCGTCACCCGAATGCCCAGAGCGGCGAGCGCCAGCGGGAGCGTGGACTCGAACCCACCGAAGTCGAGGACCTTCCGGACCGACGCATCCATCTCCCGAAGCAGCAAGGCGTTTTCCAGCAGTTGCTCGGAGAGCACAACAGACGGTCGGCTGCGACCCAGTGCGTCGTTGCGCCATCGCGAGAGATGATACCAAAGCCAACGGATCGCCCGCTCGCGCAGGGTCGGAGAGGCGAAGTCCGCCAGGATGATCTTGTTGCGCGTGTGCAGAACGGCGGCGTCAGCCTGGCTGGCGCTCGGACGCTCGGGAAGATACTGCTCGTTCGACATGTTCCCCACGAAAATCAGTGAATACGGCCGTCGGGCAAGGCGCGGCGGAAATTTAGCCGCGAGGCGGCATGCCCACCACGCTGACCGCCTTCTCGCCTCTGAAACGGAGCTTACCCAGCTCTCGCCCCGCGAGCCTCACGAATTCAGGGTTCAGTCTGGCGGCCACGGCGAAGTACAGCATGCCAAGCACCAGTGCTCCGATGACCACGGTCGGGCGGCTCCACGCAGCGGTGTACCGCGCCGCCAGGCTGAGAGCCAGGCCCAGCGCGGCGGCGCTTACCATGGGCCGCCACGCGATGCGGGCGAGCTCGGCCGCGCCGAGGCCGGTGAGACGCCATCCGATCACCAACGAGGTCGGCAGCGCGAGGGCGTGGACGACGACATAGGCGATGCTGGCGCCGCGCAGGCCTCCAGCTGCCCCGATGATCATCGCAAGCGCGACCGCCAGAGTCTGCCCGACCGACCATATGACGAGCCACCCGGGGCGCCCGAGGCCCTTCATGACCTGGCCGACCGGTGAAATGATCGCCTGAGCCAGCGCCGCGAGCGCCAGAATCTGGATGAGCGGGATCGCCTCGTTCCATTGCTTCCCCAGTATCGGGATGACCGAAGGGGCCACCGCGACGATGGACGCCATCAGGGGAAGGATGACGTTCAGCACCGCGATCAGCACGGCGCGGTAGATGGCCTTCACCCGCATCGCGTCCGCCTGCAGCCGCGCGATCCGGGGAAAGAGGTAGGCCCCCAGGGCACCCACGAACGTCGTGACCGGATAGATCACGGACCTGGACGCAAAGGAATAGACACCAAGCGCATGAACGCCGAGCAGCCGGCCGATGATCATGCGATCGACGTTCTGCGCGAACGCCTTGAACAGGTTGAAGCCCAGGATCCGGGAGCTGTAGGGCCAGAGCTCGGCCACCGCGCCCCGCGAGATCTCGGAGAGACGCGGTCGCCAACGCCCCAGCCGCCAGACCATGACGGTCGCAACCAGTCCGTTGACCAGAGTCATCCCCACGAGACTCCAGACGCCGTAGCCCGCGAGCGCCAACGCGAGCCCCGCGGACCCGCCCAGCACGTTCGCCGAAACGTCGCGCAACGCGAGCGCGCGGAACCGCAGCTCGCGCTGCGCCAGGGCCACCTGGGTGAGACCGAAGGCTCGCATCAGGAACGCGAGCGAGAGCACCGCCATGACCGGCTGGAGGTCCGGGGTGCTGAAGAAGCGGGCGGCGGGATAGGAAAGGACGATGCCGAGCAGGGTGAGCGCCGCGCCCATCGCGAGGTTGACCGCGAAGGTCGAGCTGAGATGTTCGCCGCGCACCTGGTCGCGCTGGATGAGCGCGGCACCGAAGCCGGTCTCACAGAACGTGTTCAGGACCGCCAGCCAGGCCCCGGCCATCCCGACCAGGCCGAAATCGCGGGGCGGCAGGAGCGCGGCGAGCGCGAAGTAGACGATCAGGGTCGCCACCTGGCCACCGATCTGCTGCACCACAGACCAGATCATTGGGTGGCCGCCACCTCGCGGAACAGACACTCCAGTTGGTCGTTGGTACACTCACTGTCGAACAGCCGCGCCACCCGCTGGCGGCCAGCCATGCCGAAGCGCGCCATCCGCTCGGGCGTCGCCAGCAACTCGAGCACCGCTCCGACCAGCGCCCCCGAGTCGCCTGGCGCCACCAGCAGCCCGGTCTCCCCCTCGGCGACGTACTCCGGAATGCCGCCGATCCTGGCGGCGACTATCGGCTTCCCCGACGCCATGGCCTCGGCGGCGGCCAAGCTGCCGCAGGCCCGGGCCCCCAGCGTCGGAGCGACCACCACTGTCGCGGCGGCGTAGAACTGAGGCAGGTCGTCTTCGGGGACATCCACCGCCAGGATGACCCTACCCGGCCAGCGGGCCTCGGCGGCCGCAACGGCGCCCCGCAGCTCGCCGGAGGCGCCGGCCACGACGACCCGAGCCGACGGGTGATTTCCCAGCAGCTGTGGCAGCCCATCGAGCAGAACCTGCAGACCCATGTCGCGCACCAGTCGACCTACGTACAGCACGATCTCTGCCTCGGCCGGAATGCCGAGCCGGCGGCGCAGAGCATCCCCGCCCTGTAACCCGTCGAACCTCCCCCGGTCGATCCCGTAGTGCAGCACCTTCACATTTGGTGACAGTCCCAGACCCCGGTAGCTGTCCGCGCAGTGGCTGGTCAAAGAGGTGAGCACGGTTGCCGCCTCCGTGATGTGCCGGACCATTTTCAGCTGCCGATCGATGGCCTCGCGATGACTGTAGATCTCGCCAAGGTTGGTGACCACTGCAGGAATACGGTACATCTCGGCCGCGATGACGCCGACCGGTGCCCCGGAGAGGAGATTGTAGGCGCTGATGACCCGGATGTCGTGCGCCTCGATGATCCGGGCCGCCAGGCTGACCCGGGTCATCACGGCGGCCCATACCGAGACAGGCAACCGGCTCGCCGCCGCGAGCGCAGGTCCGAGCCTTCCGGTGGCGGCCGCGCGGGCCAGAAAGCCCACCGTTCCCAGTCGCCGGGTCAGCCTACCACGAGAATCCTTGTACACGGTAAATCCGTCTTGGCGAAGGGTCCCACTCTTTCCTCCGGAAAGGACATGGACGTCCCACCCGCGCCTCACGAGGTGAGGAACCAGGCTCTCCAGGTGCTTGGGAACGCCGCCGAACGGTGGGGGATAGTTGCCGATCAGAAGAATGCCGGGACGAGTCATCACGACAGCCGCCCCTCGCAGGTGGAGCGGTCTTCCGGCATCGTCACTAGCGGTCGCCGTACTGGCGCGCCGTCCACGCCCGATACCTGCCGTCCATTACGCTGCGCCACCACTCCTCATGGCGCAGATACCAGTCCACCGTTTTCCGGATCCCCGTCTCGAAGCTCTCCTCGGGACAGAACCCGAGCTCCCGCTCGATCTTCCCGGTGTCGATGGCGTAGCGCCGGTCGTGTCCCGGGCGATCCTTCACGAAGGTGATGAGCTCGGCGGACTTCCCGCCGCGCGCCGCGGGACTGTGGGGAAACCGCGTGCGCAGCTCGGACTCCCGGGCGAAGGCCTCATCGACCAAGCCACAAAGCAGGCGGACGAGATCCAGGTTCGCACGCTCGCTCCCACCGCCGATGTTGTAGCTCTCTCCGACCGGTCCCCGCAGCACGACCTGATCCAGCGCCAGGCAGTGGTCCTCCACGTAGAGCCAGTCGCGCACGTTCCCGCCGTCCCCGTAGACGGGCAGCGGCCTGCCGTCCAGCGCGTTCACCAGCATGAGCGGGATCAGCTTCTCGGGGAACTGGTAGGGACCGTAGTTGTTGGAGCAGTTGCTGATGGTGACCGGCAGCCCGTACGTGTGGCCATACGCGCGCACCAGGTGATCGGAGGCCGCCTTACTTGCGGCGTAGGGCGAGTTCGGGGCGTACGGCGTGGTCTCGCAGAAGGGTGGATCGTCGGGACCGAGCGAGCCGTACACCTCGTCCGTGGACACGTGGTGGAAGCGCTTTCCTTCGGCCGAGTCTCCGTCGAGCCAGACCGTGCGGGCCGCCTTGAGCAAGGCGTGGGTGCCGACCACGTTCGTCTCCACGAAGGCATCTGGCCCAGCGATGGAGCGGTCCACATGCGACTCGGCCGCGAGGTGCACCACCGTGGTGATCTCGTGCTCGCGGAGCAGCGACTCGACCAGCTCCTGCGAGCGGATGTCTCCGTGGATGAACCGGAAGTCTGGGTGGCGCGCCACCGGCTCGAGGCTCGCGGCGTTGCCCGCGTACGTCAGCGCGTCGAGCACCACCACCCGGTCGCCGGGGTGCCGTGTCAGCCAGTGCTGGACGAAGTTGGCCCCGATGAATCCGGCGCCTCCGGTGACGAGGAGGTTAGGCACGCGCGAGGTCCTGAAGCATGTGCTGGAGACTAACCCGCCAGTGCCGCCGCGGCAGCCGCAGCGCCGCTTCCGTCATGGTCGCGTCGAGGACGCTATAGGGAGGCCGTTGCGCCGCGGTGGGATACTGGTCCGTATGAAGCGGCCGGATCGGCACTTGCCGCCGAAGCATTCCCAGCTCCAGCGCCTCCGTCTGGATGGCCATGGCGAAGTCGTACCAGCTCGTCGGGCCCTCGTCCGTCCAGTGTTGGATGCCGCGCACCTCGGGCCGGGACGCCGCCACCCAGATCGCCTCCGCGAGTGACCGACTCCAGGTGGGAACGCCCACCTGGTCCTGCACCACGGCGACTTCGTCCCGCTCCTCGAACAGCCGCAGCATAGTGAGCACGAAGTTGCGGCCCCATCGGGAGTAGAGCCACGAGGTCCGAAGAATGACCGCCTCGTCGCCCAGGAGGCGGACCACCTCGCGCTCGCCGGCGAGCTTGGTCCTCCCGTATGTCCCCAGCGGTCGCGGCCGATCGTCCGGGCGATAGGGCCGGCTCGCCGCCCCGTCGAACACGTAGTCGGTGGACACCTGAATCATGCGCGCCCCGACTCGCCGGCAGGCCTCGGCCACGTTGGCCGCGCCCTCGGCATTGACCGCGTGCGCGCGGTCCGGCTCTGCTTCGGCGGCGTCTACCGCGGTGTAGGCGGCCGCGTTGATCACCACGGCCGGTCGGACCCGCGCCAGCACGTCGGCCACCGCCCCGGCCTGCGTCACGTCGAGCTCCGCCGAGCCGAAGGCCAGCGCGCACCAACCCGGAGGGGCCGTGCCTGCCAACTCCCGGCCGAGCTGTCCCGTGCCTCCGGTGATGAGCGCCCGCCCTTCCTCGGCGCTCACGGGTATACTGGCGCCTGCCGCAACGGCAGGCCGGCCGCGTCCTTGTCCGACAGCAGGGGCGCCGCACCGCGCAGCGGCCACTCGATCGCCAGCTCCGGGTCGTCCCAGCGCAGGGTACGCTCGTGCTCGGCGGAGTAATGCGCCGTGCACTTGTAGACCACATCGGCCTGCTCGCTCAGCACGTAGAACCCGTGCGCGAACCCCGGCGGGATCCAGAGCTGGCGGTTGTTCTCCTCCGAGAGCTCGGTGCCGACCCAGCGGGCGAAGGTCGGCGAGCCACGACGCAGGTCCACCGCCACGTCGAAGATCCGACCGGTCACGACGCGAACCAGCTTGCCCTGCACCTGCTCGATCTGGTAATGGAGGCCTCGGAGCGTTCCCTTCACCGATCGGCTGTGGTTGTCCTGCACGAACGCCTGGCCGATGCCTGCCTGGGCGAACCGGTCCGAGTGCCAGATCTCGAGGAAGAAGCCCCTGGCGTCGGTCCACACCTTGGGCTGGACGATGCAGACGTCGGGGATCGAGGTGGGGGTGACATTCACGGGCCGGGAAGCTCCTGCGCCAGTCCGACCAGATACTGACCGTACGACGACTTCGCCAACCCCTGGGCCAGCTCCAAGAGCCGCGCCCCGTCGATATAGCCCATCCGCCAGGCGATCTCCTCGGGGCAGGCGATCTTGAGGCCCTGGCGCTGCTCGATCGTCTCGATGAAGAGGCCGGCCTGCAGCAGCGACTCGTGAGTGCCGGTGTCCAGCCACGCGGTGCCGCGACCCAGCACCTCGACCTGAAGCGCGCCAAGCGCGAGATAGCGCGAGTTCACGTCCGTGATCTCGAGCTCGCCTCGCGCGCTGGGGCGGATCTCCCGGGCGATGTCCACCACCCGGTTGTCGTAGAAGTACAGTCCCGTCACCGCATAGTTCGACCGCGGCTGCACCGGCTTCTCCTCGATGGCGATCGCGGACCCTTCGCTGTCGAACTCGACGACGCCGTAGGCGGCGGGATTCTTGACGTGGTAGGCGAAGATGGTGGCACCCTGGTCCCGCTGCGCCGCGCGCCGCAGCGTCGGGCTCAGGTTCTGGCTGTAGAAGAGGTTGTCCCCCAGGATCAGGCAGGACGGATCGGGCCCGATGAACTCCCGGCCGATGAGGAACGCCTGCGCCAGTCCCTCCGGCGCCGGCTGCTCCGCATAGGAGAGCGAAAGGCCCCACTGCGCTCCGTCGCCCAGGAGGCGCTGAAAGGCCGGGAGATCCTGGGGAGTGGAGATGACGAGCACGTCGCGAATCCCCGCCAGCATCAGGGTGCTGAGCGGGTAGTAGATCATCGGCTTGTCGTAGACCGGGAGAAGCTGCTTGCAGACCCCGCGCGTCACGGGATGGAGCCGGGTGCCGGCGCCACCGGCCAGGATGATGCCCTTCCGCGCCACTCAGTACTCCAGCGGCAGCGCCACCCGGCGGCCGTCGCGAGCCGAGAGATAAGTGGCGATCAGGATCTCCAGCGAATGAAGACCTTCGCGGCCGTCGGTATCGGGCGCGGCCTCGCCTCGGAGCGACCTGATGACGTTGTCGTAGTACAGCGGGTGCCCGAAGCCGTACACCGACGTCGTCTCGTAGCTCGCCTGCTCCACCTGCTCGTCGTCCGGGTCCCGATCGGCGAACTCCCAATGCTCGATCTTGTTTACCGCGACTCCGCCGATCCTGACCGTCCCCTTCTCCCCGATGATGGTGATCGAGCCCTCGTAGTTCTTGGGATAGGTCAGCATCGTCACGTTCATCGAGCCTAGGGCACCGGTGCGCCACCGGATGCTCACGACGCCGGTGTCCTCCACCTGGATGTTGCGCGCCAGGGTCGCGGTGTAGGCCTGCACGCTCTCCACCGGGCCGATCAACCAGTCCAGGAGATCCACGTAGTGGCTCGCCTGGTTCATGAAGGCGCCGCCGTCGAACTCCCAGGTGCCCCGCCACGCAGCGCTGTCGTAGTACGACTGCGGCCGGGTCCAGAACACGTTGATGTTCACCATGTAGATCCGGCCGAACCGCCGCTTGTCGACCGCCTGGCGGACCAGCTGAAGGGTGGCGTTCCGGCGGTTCTGCTTCACCACGAAGAGGTGTACCCCTGCCATGTCGCAGGCGTGGACCATGCGCTTGCCGCCCTGCCAGGTCGTCGCCATAGGTTTCTCGGTCATCACATGGCGGCCGGCCTCCGCGACCTGCACGGCCTGGTCCGCGTGGATGCCGCTGGGGGTCGAGAGGATCACGATGTCGGCCTCGGTGCCCGCCAGCATGGCATCGAGGGACTTGAACCCCTTGGCCCCGGTGCGCTCGACCGCCCGGGCCAACGCGTCGGGGTCCACGTCGCACACGCCGACCAGCTCCGCTCGGTCGGTGTGCTTGTCCAGGGCATCGAAATGGTTGGCCGAGATGCGGCCACACCCCGCGAGCGCGAACCGGATCCTGCGGTCCCGGATGAACGGTTTGGTGATGAACATGGGTCGCTAAAGGTACATCTGACTAGGAGTTGGGGGTATAGCAGACGGGCTACCCAGCGGTGCAGGATCTCTCTCTGGCGCGACTCGGCGGTTTTCACTATCTTGTGAATAGTTTCACAATCTTGAGGAGAGCTCTCATGGCGACTGCGACTCGACCGGTGTCCCCCCATGCCGCATACCCCGCCGAGGCCGTGGGCCGGCTCTTCGCCCCACCGGAGGACGAGGTGCCGGCGCTCAAGCTGCGGCGTCTCCTCCACGAGGCCCGGGACAAGGGCAGCTTCCTCCACACCGCAGGCGCCTACGACGCCTTCACCTCGGCCATCATGACCAAGCTGGGGTTCAAGGCGCTCTACGGCAGCGGCTGGCAGCTGGCGGCCACCAAGAGCATGTACCCGGATATCGGGATCTACCAGTCGCACCAGATGGTGGAGCTCGTCCTCGAGATGAAGAAGGGCATCGAGGGCGCCCGGAACACGTCCTGGTTCGACAGCGAAGGCAAGGAGCGGCTTTCCGCCCCGCCGGCATTCGTGGACATGGAGGCCGGCTTCGGCGGTCCGACCCAGACCTTCACCCTGGCGACCGAGCTGATTCGGGTCGGCGCCGCCGGCGTGCACCTCGAAAACCAGGACCCCTCGAACCGTACCTGCGGCCACATCGTGAACGTGGGCAAGCAGAAGCGGAACAAGGTGCTGGTGCCGCGGAAGGATTGGCTGGCCAAGCTCAAGGCGATCAAGGGCGCCGCCGAGGCCACGGGAGTGGACGTGGTGATCATCGCGCGGACCGATTCGATCGACGGCGCGCTTCCCGACCAGGAGCCGGGCGGCGTGAAGATGGCGATCGAGGACGCCTTGGAGGCGGCCGAGCTGGGCGTGGATGTGATCTGGCCCGAGTTCAACAACGTCGAGCTCGAGCAGCCGCAGGAGTTCGCCGAGGGCGTTCGGAAGTACTACCCGGGTCAAATGCTCGGGTTCAACCTGTCGCCGTCGCTCTACTTCGGAAAGGCCAAGAAGGCCGGGACGCTGATCACCAACCAGCAGCTCGCCGACCTGGGCTTCACCCTCCAGTTCTCGACCCTCTTCAACTTCCGGACGGCCGGCATGGCGCTGGAAAAGGGGCTCCGCAAGTTCCTGAACAGCGGCCTGGATGCGCTGGCGGACCTCCAGATCGAGGAAGACGCCCAGGAACCGGCGCCGATCACGAAGATGCACCAGAAGTTCGCCGGGATGAACCGGTGGCTGGTGCTGGAACAGGTGCTCAGCGGGAAGTAGGCGAACCGAGCCTCTGTCATCCCGAGCGAAGCGTGGGAGCTTCTCGGCGGTCATCTGGACCGTTCAAGAAGATCCCTCGTCGCTTTCGCCCCCTCGGATGACAGCGCGCGGCCCTCGAGGTGACGGTTCGGCTGGATCGCTGGCAGGTGGAGCGGCTGCGCCGTGAGGGTGTGGACGTGGCAGACGCGGCGGTGGGTGGGGAAGCGGGACGGAGAGCGGGGTAGCGACGAGGGATCTTCTTGAACGGTCTACGATGACCGCCGAGAAGATCCCTCGCTTCGCTCGGGATGACAGGGTAGGCTCGGTCCGCCTA
>DATLHD010000068.1:0-3366 GCA_035540075.1 Gemmatimonadales bacterium | reverse complement strand
TGAAGATCGCCGTGGTGGCGCCGATGCCGAGCGCGAGCGTGGCCACGGCGAGCGTGGCGAAGGTCGGACGACGGCGCAGGCTCCTGAGGGCCTGCCCGAGATCGTGACGGAGCGTGTCGATCATTCAGACCTCAGTGCGATGGCCGGGTCCACACGTGGCCCAGCGTGAGCACCGGGATCGCGGTGAAGCCCGGCGAGCGTATCAGCTGCCGCACGGCGTAGCGCCGGTCCTGGCGAAGGGCGACGAACATGGCGAGAGGTTCCCTCATTCCCAGCGGAGCGCCCGCACGGGATCGACGGCCGCCGCACGCTGCGGGGGAAGCCAGCTGGCCAGCACGGCGACGGCCGTGAAGAAGGCCGTGACCGAGAGCAGCGTGACAGGGTCGGACGGACTCACGTTCACGAGGAAGGCCCCAAGGAGGCGGGCCGCCGCCAACGCGCCGGCGAGCCCGAGCGCCAGTCCGGTGAGCGTCACGGCGAGCGCGCGCCGCAGCACCAGCAGTCGGACGTCGTGCCCTCGGGCCCCGAGGGCCACGCGGATGCCGATCTCCCGGGTCCGCTGGGAGACCGCGTACGACATCACCCCGTAGAGTCCGAGCGCGGCGAGCAGGGCGGTGATCGCGCCGAAGCTGGTCAGCACCGCCGATCCGATCCGCTGCGGCAGCACGGCCAGCCCGAGATGCTCCTCCATCGTGCTCGCCTCGATCGGCAGCTCCGGGTCGATGGCGTGGGCTTCGCGAATCAGCCCATCGAGCACCGAGCGTGCATCGGTCGCGGCTCGCGCCACCAGCACCATGTCCGGCTCGTACGCCTGCGCGAACGGCTCGTAGAAGTGCGGCTGAGGAGCTTCCGTGAGTGAGCGGTACTTGCCGTCCCGCACCACGCCCACCACCTCCCGAGCACCGCCCCTGCCGGTGCTGAGCCGGCGGCCGATGGGGTTCTCGCCGGGCCAGAATCGGCGGGCGAAGCTCTCGTTCACCATCGCGACCGGGTTGGCCCCCGCGCGGTCGCTCGGCTCGAATGCGCGCCCTCGCACGATCTCGATGCCCATCGCCTCGAAGTAGCCCGCGCTCACCGTGTTGACGCCGAACTCCATGTCCTCGCCTTCGGCGGGCGCGTAGCCTTCCACTTCCACGCCGCGCCGCTGACCCGAGAGGCCCAGCGGGAGGATCTCGGCCAGCGCGACGCTTTGGACCCCGGACAGCGCCCGGGCCCGCCGCTCCAGCTCGGCATAGAACGCCTGGCCGCGCGCCGAGTCGTACCCCTGAACGCCGAGCTCGAGTCGGAGGAGCGCGAGGTCCTGGGAGCGGAAGCCCGGGTCGAGATGGGTGGCGTTCCGAAGGCTGGTAATGAAGAGTCCGGCTGCGGCGAGCACGACGAGCGACACCGCCACCTGGCCGACCACGAGCGCATCGCGAAGCCCGAACTGCCGGGTCCCGGACGACGTGGAGAGATCGGCGCGAAGCGCGCTCGCCGCCTCGAGTCGGGTGGCGCGCAACGCGGGGAGCAGCGCCGAGAGCACCACGGTGGCTCCGGTGACGGCCAGCGTGAAGAGGAGGATGCGGCCGTCGACGGGGAACTCGAGCGCCACCGGCACCGGCAACGGGGGCCGGAAGGCGCTCAGCGCATCCGCGGCCCAGAGAGCTAGTGCGACGCCCGCGGTCCCACCGAGGATGGCGAGTACCAACCCCTCGGTGAGCAGCTGCCGGATCAGGCGGGCCCGGCCCCCGCCCAGCGCGAGCCGCACCGCCAGCTCCCGTCGGCGCACCGTGGCCCTCGCCAACAGCAGATTCGCGAGATTGGCGCAGCAGACCAGGAGGACCAGACCTGCGATGCCCATAAGGAGTCCGAGGAACTGGGTGACCGGACCGCGAATGCTGGGGAAAATCCGGGCCTCGCGCTCGGGCAGGACCGTCACCCGGCGCTGCTTCCCGGCGACGTCGGTCCACTTCTCGGGGTACGCCCGGTGGAGCCGCGCCGCTACCACAGCGAGCTGACCTTGCGCCTCCTCGACGGTGGCCCCGTCCTTCAGCCGGCCGACCAGCGAGAGCCCGCGGTCACCTCGCTGCTCCAGCCAATCGTCCGCCGGATCGAGCACCTGCTGGGCGGCGAGGGTGGTCCAGACCTCCATTCGCACGCCCCGGATGGAGCCACTGAATCCGCGCGGCGCCACACCACTGACGGTGAAGGTGTGTCCCGAGAGCCGAAGCGTTCGCCCGACCACACGGGGGTCGCCGCCGAAGCGCCGGATCCAGAGTCCGTGGGCGATCACGGCCTGAGTCTCCGATGCGCCCCTCGCGAATCCGGAGCCGACCGCGAGCGGCACCCCGAGCACCTCGAAGTAGTTGTCGCTCACCATCTCGCCGAGCGTCCGGAAGCTCTCCCCACCCGCCGCCACACTGAACGGGCGAGGCGAGGACGCCGCGACGGCCGCGAGTGCGGGGACACCGGCGGCGAAATCCTGGTAATCAGGGTAGGAGGAGGTGCCGTACGCGGGCCCGCTGAAGTCGCTGGTGTAGACGGCCACCAGCCGCTCGGGTTCCCGCACCTGTGCCGGCGGACGCAGGAACAGCGCGTTGATCACGCTGAAGATGGTGGTCGTCGCGCCGATGCCCAGGCCCAGCATGACCACCGCGAGCGCCGCGAAGCCGGGCGAGCGGGCGACCTGCCGCCAGGCGTAGCGGAGGTCGGCCCGAAGTCGGTCCACTACTCCACCCTCAGCGAGATCATGGGGTCCACTCGCGTCGCGCGGCGCGCCGGAACCCACGTCGCGACCAGGGCGACGGTGCCGAGGAGCAGGGCGACGGTCGCGTACGTGACCGGGTCCTGCGCGGTGATCCCGTACAGCTGGCTCGCCAGCGCGCGGCTCAGCAGCCAGGCGCCCAGCAGTCCGGCGACGAGGCCCACCAGCACCAGCCGCATCCCCTGCCCCACCACCAGACGGAGCACGTCCGGCGTGCCGGCGCCGAGCGCGAGCCGGATGCCGATCTCCTGCCGCCGCTGGGTCGTGGTGTACGCCATCACGCCGTAGATGCCGATCGCCGACAGCAGGAGGGCCATGCCGGCGAACAGGAGCAGCAGCACCATCGAGATCCGGCGCTCGGCACTGGCGTTCTCGATCACCCGTTCCATGGACATCACCGAGAAGACCGGCTGCTCGGGGTCCACGCCGCGGATGGCGGCGGTGACCGCGGCGCCGAGCCGCTCGGGGTCCTTCTCACCGGTCCGCACGACCATCGCCATCTCGTTCGGCGAGATCGCGCGGTACGAGCCGTACAGCTCTTCCCTCGGCGGGTCGGCGAGTCCGATCTGCCGGACGTCGCCCACGACACCCCGCACCGTCACCCAGGGGCCGTCGTTCCCGAA
>DATLHD010000067.1:0-4799 GCA_035540075.1 Gemmatimonadales bacterium | reverse complement strand
GGTCACCACCGAGCAGAGGCCTTCGTCCTTCCCGATGTTGGAACCCATGTCGCGCCGGTCCATATGGGGGCAGGAGAAGTTGAGTTCCAGCCCGTCCGCGCCGGCGTCCTGGCAGCCCTGGGCGAGACGCTGCCAGTTTTTCAGCTCCTTGTCGTTGCCGGAGCCGGCCATGACGGAGGCGATGAGCACCCGGTCGGGGAAGGCCTCCTTGATGCGCCGGATCCGGGGCAGCCACCAGTCGATCGTTTTGTCGGAGATCAGCTCCCAGTTCCAGGACGAATGCAGCGCCGCGCCCGACCGCTTCTTCATGGAGACGCAGGAGTCCTCGGGCGACGTGCGCATGAACTTGGCCTTGGCGCCGACGACGTTGGTGACGGGGTGGAGCCCGATGGTCTTGGTGACCACGCCGCCCCATCCCGCCTCGAAGGCGCGGAGGATGTTGCTCTCGGACTCGGTCGGCGGAGCGGAGGACAAAAGGAAGGGATTCTGGAAGCTGATCCCGGTGAAGCTGACGGCCCTATCGGTAGCCATATGGCGCTCCAGGATATCGGCTGGCGGCGCGGTGTGAGGGTGTACTCGGAAGCTAACTCTCCGGGTGCAATTGTCACCAATTGTCACCCTGAGCGCAGCGAAGGGGGCCATTCCCGGGGTATGCCCTCTTCGCTCCGCTCAGGGTGACAAGTCACAGAAATCCCCCGTACCGTGTCCCACCTTTGACGCGCTGGCGGAGGCGACTGCTCCGCAGCGTTGATAAACTCTTGATCATCAACGACTTGGGCCTAATGCCCGAGTCGAGGAGGTCTCCATGCACCGCGTCCTCTCCCGCCATGCGATCGTCCCGGCCGCATGGCTCGCCGTCCTCAGCCTCGCCGGCTGCGGTGACCGGGACCGCTCCACCATGGCGCGGGATACGGCGCCTGCCGGTCCGGAAACTGGCATGGCGACCGACACCGCGTCGGCCGATGCCGCCGGGAAGAGCGCACCGCTGACCGACGCTAACATCGTGGCCTTGCTGGACGAGGCCAACAAGGCGGACAGCGCGGCCGGTGCGCTCGCGGTCAAGAAGGCCAGCAGCAAGGCGGTGAAGGACTTCGCCCACCTGATGATGGGCGAACACCACGCGCTCCGGGAGCAGGGCCAGCAGCTGGCGAAGCAGCTCAAGGTCACCCCTGAGCCGCCGGCGAACGATCCGGTCACGCCGCTCGCGAAGAACGAGACCAGCGCGCTCGAGTCCACACCGAAGGGGCCGGAGTTCGATCGGGTCTACATCGAGCAGGAAGTCGCCGCCCACAAAGCGGTGCTAGACCTGGCGGAGAACGCCCACGAGCAGGCGCAGAACGAGCAGCTCAAGGCGCTGATCGAGAAAGCGAAGCCGGTGATCCAGAAGCACCTGGACCAGGCGGAGAAGATAAAGGGCGAGCTGGGCCAGGCGACCAGCTGAACCCGCAGTACGGGGCGGCCGGGCTCACCGGCTGGTGAGCCCGACACTCCATCGCGGCCCGACCCGCCTCCTCGTGCAGCGACCGATCGTCCGCGTCGGGCATCACACGGGATGCAGCTTGTCTTGCGAGTGCCGGACCCGCTTCTAGAATACCCCAGTGGCGACGCATCGCCGCGCTGCAGCCCCTCCTCACACGTCGAAGGCCGCGGCTCGCGGTGCGGGATGGCGTCCCCAAGGAGGGACCTATGACCCGCACGATCCTGCTTCCCACCGCCGCACTGTCGCTGCTCTCGTCCACCACGCTCCTCGCCCAGGGCGCCACGCTGACCAAGGCCGACGAGGAGTACATCCACGATGTTCAGGAGGCGGCACCGGCGCGCATCGCCGACCAGGCCGGCGTTTCCCGGCTCGACCCGAAGGGCAAGGTGACCCCGGTCCGCGAGAGCAAGAACGGATTCACCTGCACCCTGATGCCGGACGGCAGCAACGCGCCCGTCTGCGCGGACCAGCGGGGCTTCGCCTGGCTGGTATCGGCCATGTCGCAGAAGCCGCAGCCGCCCGCGATCGACAAGCCTGGCATCGCCTACATGGCCAAGGGCGGCGTCCACTACGAGGCGTCCGACGGGAAGATCGTGATGATGCCGGGGGCCGGGACCAAGGAGGAGAGGGAACCGCCGCACTGGATGGTCATCTGGCCGTTCGACTCCGCCAGCACCGGCATACCAACGAAGCCGAATGCCGGTGGCACCTACATCATGTTCGCGGGGACGCCGTACGCGCATCTGATGGTGTATCAGGATCCGAAGATGCTGAAGCAGTAACGGGTGTCACCCTGAGCGCAGCGAAGGGGGCCATGCTCAGTATGGCCCCCTTCACATCGTTCAGGGTGACAGCTACTCCGCCCGGATCGCGACCAGCGGGTCCACCCGTGCCGCGCGGAGCGCCGGTAATGCGCAGGCGGCGAGCCCCACGAGGGACACCAGCGCCGCGACCGAGAGGAACGTCACCGGGTCCTGCGGAGGCACCCCGAACAGCATCCCCTGGATCAGTCGCGCGGCCAGTGCCGACCCCAGCAACCCCAGGCCGAGGCCGAGTGCCAGCAGCCTCGCGCCGTCTCCCAGCACCATCCCCATCACCCGCATCGGATCCGCGCCGAGGCTCATCCGGATCCCGATCTCCGCTGTTCGGCGCGCGATGAAGAACGCGAGCACGCCGCCGATCCCGACCGCGGCGATCGCGAGCGCCACCGCGCCGAACGCGCCCACCAGGATCGCGTTGAGCCGCTGGGGGGCGACCGTCTCCTCCCGGATCTGCCCCAGCGTCGCGACCCGCTCCACGGGCTGGTCGGGAACCAGCTCGCGGATGATCCGCGCCGCCTGCGGCCCCAGGCCCTCGGCGCCGCGGGCGCGGATCACGATCGCCCCGGGGAACATGCCGAAGTCGTTCTGCGTCATCGGCTGGTAGACCGCCGGAAGCGGCGGGGCGTCGGGGCCGGCATCGCGGGTGTCGCCGACGACACCGACGATGGTCCGCCAATCCGGCGACAGCGGGATGAAGCGGAGGACGTCGCCGGTCCACGCCACCCGCCGGCCGATCGGATCCTCGCCGGGGAAGAGCCGCTTGGCGAGGGTGCGGTTCAGGATCACGACCTTCCCTGCCTCGGGGCCGTCGGTGGCGGCGAACTCACGGCCCTGGAGCAGCGCGATGCCAGCCGCGCGGAAGTATTCCGGTGTCGCCGTCCGGAACTCCGCCACCGGCTTCGGCTTTCCGGGGTCCTGCGCCTGGGCCTCGGCCTTGAGCTCGAGCTGGACGCCGGAGGCGCGGAGGGGAACGTTCCACCCTACGCCGACCTCGGTCACGCCCGGCAGCGCCGCGAGCCGCCGCTGTATCTCCTCCTGCAGCGCCAGACCCTGGGCCGGAGTGCGATCGCCTTCGAGCGGCACCTCCATCGTCAGCGTGTTCTCCAGCCGGACGCCTGGGTCCACGGCATAGAGCCGGAGCAGCGTGCGCGTGAGCAGCCCCGCGGCAGTAAGCACCGCGACCGTAGCCGCCACCTGCGCCACGATGAGCCCGCGCTGGATCCGCTGGCTCGCGCCGGTCACTCGGGAGCCGGCGCGGGTGAGCACGGCGCCGGACTCCTCCGGTCCCCGCAGCGAAGGCACGAAGGCGAACAGCAGCGCCGACGTCGTGGCCGCCACGACCGCGAACACCAGCACGCCACCATCCATCCGGATCTCCGACGCCCGCGGCGTGAATCGCTCGGCGAAGCCGACCAGCAGGTCGAGGCCGAGGTAAGCGAGGCCCAGCCCGAGGCCGGTGCCAAGTACGGCGAGGATCGCGGTTTCCGTCAGCAGCAACCGGCGGAGCCGTGCCCGGTCGGCGCCCAGAGCCCAGCGGATCGCCAGCTCGCGCTCCCGGCGCACCCCACGAGTGAGCACCAGGTTGGCGACGTTGGCGCAGGCGGTGAGCAGCACCAGCGCGGCGGTCGCGGTGAGGAGGAGGACCGTGCGCCGGGCCTTCTCCGTGAGCGCGTCCCGGAGCTGGGCGACGGTGACCTGGAATCCGGCGCCCGGATCGTAGGCGTCGGGATGCTCCCGGCGGAGCCGGGCGGTGAGCGCCGTGATCTCGGCCCGCGCCTGCTCCACGGTGGCGCCGGGCGCGAGCCGGGCGAACACTTCGGTCATGCGATGAGTCCGGCCCGTCACCATCGTGGCGTCGAGGTGGTGCGGGCTGGTGACCATGTTGACGAAGACGTCGTTCTCCGTCGGGAAGCTCGGCGCCGGCTCGGCCACGCCGATCACCGTGGCCGATCGGCCGTTGATCCGGAACACCTTGCCCACGGCCGAGGGATCGCCGCCGAACGAGTGCTGCCAGTAGGCGTGGGTGAGCATCATCGCCGGCGCGGCGCCCGGTCCGTCGTCCCGCTGGTCGAACGTCCGGCCGACCACGGCGCCGAGCCCCATGACTTCGAAGAAGTTGCCGGTGACGATGCCGGCCTGGACCTGCACCGGCTCGCCGGCGCCGATGAGGTTGAAGGTCAGCGACGAGAACTCCGCGACCGCGGCTAGCGATCGGGCCTGGCTCCGGATGTCCACGATCTCCGGGACCGAGAACGCAGTGTTTTGCTGCCCGGTGCCGGTGGCCGACTGCTTGAGATACAACAGCCGGTCGCCGCCCTCGTGCGGCAGCGGGCGGAGCAGCACTCCGCGGAGCACGCTGAAGACCGCGGTGTTGGCGCCGATGCCAAGTGCCAGCGTGAGGATGACCGCGAGGGAGAAGCCAGGGGAGTGGATGAGCGAGCGCAGGGCGTGGCGCACGGGTGCTCCTGGAGATCGGGGGCTGATCTTAACCTGACGGT
>DATLHD010000066.1:0-4792 GCA_035540075.1 Gemmatimonadales bacterium | reverse complement strand
GACACGGGCGTGGGCATGGAGGCCGAGATCCAGGCCCGGATCTTCGAGCCCTTCTTCACCACCAAGCCGGTGGGTCAGGGCACCGGGCTGGGCCTCTCGACGGTGTACGGCATCGTGAAGCAGAGTGACGGCTTCATCTGGAGTTACAGCGAGCCCGGCAAGGGTACGACGTTCAAGATCTACCTTCCACTCGCCGGAACGCGCACCACGCCGGTACCGGCGGAGCGGCGCCCGGTCGAGCTCCGCGGAGGGAACGAGACGATTCTGGTGGTGGAGGATGAGGATGTCGTGCGCACGCTGGCCTGTCGGGGCCTGCGGGAGCAGGGCTACACGGTGCTGGAGGCGAAGCACGGCCGGGAGGCGCTGGAGCGGATCGAGGGAAATCATCAGCCGATCGACCTGGTGATCTCCGACGTGGTGATGCCGGAGCTGGGCGGGCGGGAGCTGGGAGCCCGTCTGGCCGTGCTCCGTCCCGAGCTGCCCATCCTGTACATGTCCGGGTACACCGGTGACGACGTGATCCAGCGTGGGCTGCTCGAGCCCGGTGTGCCATTCCAGCAGAAACCCTTCACGCCGGAAGGGTTGGCGAGGCAAGTGCGGGAGATGCTCGACCGCCGTGCGGCGCGTCGGCCGGAGGCTCTCTAGACGGCCGTTCACCACGAAGACACGAAAGTCACCGAAGGCGTCGGAATCCGGGCTAGGCGATCGCTTCGGTATCCGGCTCAGCCGACGAATCAGCCTGCGACGGCCGAAACTCCAGGTGCTCCGCCCGCAGGATGACGAAGCCCCGTGGCGTGCTCAGCCGGGTCAGACGCTCCCCGGCCATGTTCACCATCCGCTGGGTGACGCCCGGGAAGATCGGGGCCACCTCGTACCACTTGGAGGGGTTGAGCTCGGGATACTTCCGCTGTTGCTCGGAACGCAGACGCGCCTGCACGGACATCGCCGCTCCTCGCCGGCTGGCGCCGGCCGCCGGGTTTACTGGTCCGAGAGAGGTGGTGTCAATCTAACGAGCGGGGCCTGGCCGGGGCAGCGGGGGCCCGGTGCTGGACATTTCACCCCGTCTTGTATACAGTGTAAGCGATTGGATGTTCGTGGCATCCCATCACTCACCTGAAGTACACTGTGAAGCCATGCCGACAATCCAGCACGCGCAGCCGGTCGTGGCCGGCTCCGCCAAGTGTCTCGTCGTGGATGATGAGCCCAGTGTGCGTGGATTCCTCAGGCGCATGCTCCAAGCCCAGGGCTTCCAGTGCTTCGAGGCCGGCAGCGGCCTGGAAGCACTCCAGGTGCTCGACCAGATCGGCGAGCCCCCGCTCATCGTCTCGGACATGCGCATGCCCGAGATGGACGGGATCCGCCTGCTCGAGGAAGTCCGCGCCAGGTACCCCGACACCTCCGTCATCATGCTCAGCGGCATCAGCGAGACGACCACCGCGGTGGACTGCCTCCACCGCGGGGCGGCGGACTTCCTGCTCAAGCCGATCTCGATGAGCGAGCTGCAGGCACGGGTGGGGCGGGTGCTCGAGAAGCGGGCGCTGGTGCTCCAGAACCGCTTCTATCAGCAGAACCTGGAGCGGCAGGTGCGGGAACAGGCCCTCCGGATCCAGGAGCTCTTCCTGCAAGGCGTGCAGATGCTGGCCCGGGCCCTCGAGGCCAAGGACGCCTACACCAGCGGCCATTCGATCCGGGTGAGCCAGTACGCCGTGGCCACCGCGGAGCGGATGGGGTTCGCGGGGCATTTGCTGGAAGGGATCCGACTCGGTGGAGAGCTGCACGACATCGGGAAGATCGGCACCAGCGAGACGGTCCTGCACAAGCCCGGCACGCTCACCAAAGAGGAGTTCGATCAGATCATCAAGCATCCGCTCCTGGGGGAGAAAATGCTGTCGCCGCTGGCGCATGACTCCCCCGACGTGCTCCGGATCGTGCGCTCGCATCACGAGCGGCTCGACGGTCGCGGCTTCCCGGACGGACTGCGCGGCGAGAAGATCCCCATCGAGGCCCGCATCGTCGCGGTGGCCGACGCCTTCGACGCGATGACCACCCGCCGACCCTACCGCGAGTCGCGCCCGCCCGCAGACGCGCTCGCCGAGCTCCGCCGGGTGGCGGGCTCCCAGCTGGATCCGCAAGCGGTGGAAGCCTTCGTCGCCGTCTACGTCTGAGGACGTCTCAGAGCGATCCCTTCTGCTTGAGCAGGTAATACCGCTCCACCAGCGCCGATGCCGCGGCCTCCGGCAGCACATCGAGCACCATCACACCCCGCGAGCGCATCTCCATGAGCGCCGCCTCCCGCGCCCCGAGCAGCTCCTCCGCGGCAGCGCGTTGGAAGGCTTGTTCCTGATCCGCCGGGCGCATCGAGGCGAGCGCCTCCATCGCCGGGTCCCGTAGTGTCACCGCCAGCGGCAGGTGACGGGGCCGCAGGGTGGCGGCCTGGGCCACGAGCGCCTCGCTCGCCGTCCGGTCGATGACGTCGGTGAAGAGCACGGTGAGAGCGCGCTTCCTGCTGTGCAGTGCCAGATAGCGGAGTGCGCCCGGGTAGTCGGACTCGACCAGGCGGCCCTCCGCCGCGGCGAGGCCCTCCAGTACCGCGCGCAGCGCCCGCCTCCCCCGAGCCGGAGCCACGTAGCGCTGGATGGTGTCCGCGAAGACCAGGAGTCCGACATCGTCGTCGTGCTCCACGGCGGCGTACGCCAGGTGCAGAGCGGCCGAGACCACCGCCTCGAGCCGTGGCACCCCGTCCACCTCGGCCGTGAGCAGCCGTCCCGCGTCCACCAGCAGCATGACCTGCTGCCGGCGCTCGTCCTCGTATTGCCGAGCGATCGGCTTGCCTCGCCGCGCCGTCGCCTTCCAGTCGATGATCCGGGTGTCGTCGCCCGGGACCCACTCGCGCAGCCCCTCGAAGAGCCGGCCTTCGCCCCGGTGCCGCACGCTTCGGAGCCCGGCCTCGCGCCGCCGCAGGATCTGTATCGGCAGGGCGCGGAGCGAGGTGCCGCGCAGGCTGGGGTAGACCGTCGCGGTCCAGGGCGCCTCGATCCGGCTCTGCCGCCAGGCGAGGCCGAGCGGGCCCAGGATTCGAAGGTCGATGGTTCCTCCGGTGCCGATCCCGCGCCGCAGCGGCTGGAGCTCGAGACGCTCCTCCACTTCGAGGCCGGGCGGCAGCTCCAGGCGGCGGAGCGGCGTGACCGCCCCGCCGAGGGGCTCGGGGAGACGCTCCTTCACCAGCACGGTCAGCCGTCGCCCGGCGCGCTGGCGCCAGAGATACCGCACCACGAAGCGTCGGCCGAGGGAGAAGGCGACCGGCACCTCGCGCTGCAGCGCCAGCGCCCGCGCAGCCGGCGCGGCGGCCGCATCCACTAGCAGGAGGGCGATCCATACCGTGTCGAGCGCGAGCAGCAGACCCGGCGAGCCGGCCAGCAGAGCCGCAGCCGGCGCGACCAGCGCCAGCGCGCCCGCCCCCCACAGCCAGCGCCGGGAAGGCACCAGCTTCATCGGGGCGCCTCGATCTTCTCGATGATGCCGCGGAGGGCCGTATCCGGAGCGACACCCTCCAGCTCCAGCTCGGGAGCCACCGTCACCCGGTGCCGGAGGACCGCAGGCGCGAGCGACTTCACGTCGTCGGGGACGACGTACGGGCGTCCCTCCAGCAGCGCGGCGGCCTGCGCCATCTTCAGCAGCGCGACGCTGCCGCGGGGCGAGGCACCGAGCGCGAGGACCGGTGAGCTCCGAGTCGCCCGCACGATCGCGGCGACGTAGGCGACGAGGCTCTGCTCGACGCGCACGCGGCGACAGGCCTCGCGAAGGTCCGCGAGCCCGCTGGCGTCCGCCACCGCATCGACCCCGTAGCTCTCCGGGACATCGGCCTCGAACCCCCCGAGGACCCGGTGGAGGATGCCCTGCTCCACCGTCTCCGCCGGATAATCGAGCACCACCTTCACCACGAACCGGTCCAGCTCGGCCTCGGGCAGGGGATAGGTGCCTTCGAACTCGATCGGATTCTGGGTGGCGAACACGGTGAATGACTCCGGCAGCTCGTGTGAGACGCCGTCCACGGTCACCCGACGCTCCTGCATCGCCTCCAGCAGCGCGGCCTGGGTCTTGGCGGGGGCGCGGTTGATCTCGTCGCCCAGCACCAAGTCCCCGAAGATCGGACCCGGCCGGAAGGTGAACGCGCCCTGCGGGCCGGCCAGCAGGTTCACACCGGTGATGTCCGAGGGCATGAGGTCCGGGGTGAACTGGATCCGCCGGAATTCGAGGCGCAACACCTGGCTCAGCGTGCGGACCAGCAGCGTCTTCGCGGTGCCCGGCACGCCCTCGAGGAGCACATGTCCCCTCGCGACCAGCGCGGCGACGACGTCGCGCACGGCCTGGTCCTGGCCCAGGACCACACGGCCGAGCTGCTCCACGACGGCGTGGGCCGCGGCGGCGCAGCGCTCGGCTTCATCGGCGCTCAGCGGCGTCAGAGCGATCGTCATGTCGGCTTCAGCTCCTCCCAGAGGGTCTCCACCGCGTTGCCGGCGGCGAGCACGATGGCCGCGTCGGCCGGCGTGCGCCGGCTGGTCGTGAGCGTGTGCAGCGCCTCCCGCCCCCGCGCGCTCCGGACCGACGGCCCCAGGCTCTCGAGCCAGGCGTCCAGGTCCACGGTGGCCGGCCGGCCTCCTCGTGAGAGGCGGCGGCGAAGGCCCTGGATCATGAGGCGCACGGCCACGTCGTGGCCCCGTGCGGCGGCGAGCGTCGTCGCCAGCGCGCGGACATGCTCCATCGGTGAGCGGCGCCGGCGCTCGATCACGCT
>DATLHD010000065.1:0-9118 GCA_035540075.1 Gemmatimonadales bacterium | reverse complement strand
CTGATCGCCGGCGCCGAGCTCTACTGCCGGCGGCCGGTGCCGCGGGTGGCCGCGCGCGCGACGCCGCGGCCCCGCAACCAGCCGGTCAGTCCCCTGCCCTACCTGGCGGTGGCCACCACCTACGGGCTCCTGGTGCATGCGGTGATCCAGCCCTGGACCGACCCCGTGAGCGGGCTCGCCTTGGGCGCGATGCTGGTGACGGCGCTGGTCGTGGTGCGGCAGCTTCTCGCGGTGCGGGAGAACGTGCGGCTCCTCGCCGACCACGCCGTTCGGCAGAACGAGGCCCGGTTCCGCTCGCTGGTGCAGCACTCCTCCGACGTCATCATCGTCACCCGCACCAACGGCACCATGCGGTTCGTGAGTCCGTCGGCCAACCGGGTGTTCGGCTACGACCCCTCCGAGATGGTGGGCCGGCCGATCGCGACCCTGCTGCACCCCGACGACCGCGACCGCGCCGCGACGCTCTTCGAGCACGCGGGCAGGACCCCCGGCGTCACCGGCCCGGTCGAGTGGCGCTTCCGCCAGCTGGACGGCAGCTGGCTCAGCGCCGAGATCCTGGCCACGAACCTCACCGGCGATCCGACCGTCCGCGGCATCGTGCTCAACACCCGCGACGTGAGCGAGCGCAAGCGGCTGGAGGAGCAGCTGACCCACCAGGCCTTCCACGATCCGCTCACCGGCCTCGCCAACCGCGCGCTCTTCCGCGACCGGGTGAGCCACGCGCTCGCGCTGGCTCAGCGCCAGTCGAATCCGATCACGGTCCTCTTCCTGGACCTGGACGACTTCAAGCGGGTGAACGACAGCCTGGGCCACGCGGAGGGCGACCGGCTCCTCATCGCCGCGGCGGAGCGGTTCCTCTCCTGCGCCCGCGCCGCGGACACGGTGGCCCGCCTCGGCGGCGACGAGTTCGCCATCCTGCTGGAGCACTCCGCCGGGCCCGAGGGCCGGGGCGAGCTGCTGGAGCGGCTCGCGACCGCCATGAGCCATCCCTTCACGCTGAGCGGGAACCAGGTGCAGGTGAGCGCCAGCATCGGCGTCGCCACCGCGGGCGCGGGCGATTCGGCCGACGACCTGCTTCGGAACGCCGACGTGGCGATGTACGCGGCCAAGCGCAGGGGCAAGGGCCGCTCGGAGACCTACGAGTCGCGGATGTACGCCGACGTGCGGCACCGGCTGGAGATGGAAGCCGCGCTGCGCGCCGCGATCGATGCCGGCGGGCTGACGCTCCACTACCAGCCGATGGTGCAGCTCGGCACCGGTTTGATCTACGGGGTCGAGGCGCTGGTGCGATGGGAACACCAGACCTACGGCCATCTCCTGCCCCAGCACTTCATCCCGCTGGCGGAGGAGACCGGTCTCATCGTGAAGCTGGGGAGCTGGGTGATGGAGGAGGCCTGCCGCCAGGTGCACGCCTGGCGCGAGACGCACCCGCAGACGCCGCTGGCCATCTCGATCAACATCTCGGGACGCCAGCTCCAGGGCTCCGGGATCGCCGACGCACTGCGCACCGCGCTCGCCAGCGCGGGCGTGGATCCCTCCGCGGTGATCCTGGAGATCACCGAGAGCGTGCTGATGCAGCAGACCGACGCCGTGCTGGAGCGACTCCAGGGGCTCAAGAAGCTGGGCGTGCGGCTCGCGATCGACGACTTCGGCACCGGCTACTCGTCGCTCAGCTATCTCCAGCGGTTCCCGATCGACATCCTCAAGATCGCCAAACCGTTCGTCGAGGAAGTCGCGCTCGGCGCCGAGCGGGCGGCGCTGGCCCGCGCGATCGTGGGTCTGGGCGACACCCTCCGCCTCCAGACGGTCGCGGAGGGCGTGGAGATGGCGGAGCAGCGCGCCGCCCTCATCGAGCTCGGCTGCCCGCTGGGCCAGGGGCATTACTTCTCCCGCGCCTTGCCCGCGGACGGGATCGATCGGATCCTCGCCGCCCGCCGGCCGCTGGTTCCCCCGCACGCGCACCTCGGCGCCGCGCCGAAGCTCGCCGTGCCCCGCGACGCCTCGTAGCCCCCGACCGCCATGGCCTCCTCACGGCAGCAGTTCCTCTTCCAGCTCCATCTCACGGCGTTCACCGTCGTCGGCGCGCTCACCGCCGTGGTGGCGTGGCTGCTGTTGCCCCAGGGAGGCACCGCGATCCTGCGAGGCCTCGTGGTGTTCGCGGCAGTTGCGATCGCGCTGGAACAGCTGATCGTCTGGATGCTGGTGAAGCAGGTCCTGGCGCCCACCGGCACCGCGGCCAGCGTCGCGGTCCGGATCGCCGACGGCGATCTCAGCCTCCCCTCGTGGAGCGCGAACCCGGAGAAGGCGCCCAAGGACCCGCTGACCCGCACCATCTTCGCCATGCTCACGAAGCTGCGCGACCTGGTGGGGGCGATCCGTCAGCACGCGCACGACGCCGCAGCCATGGCGGAGGAGATCGCCGCCTCGACCCTGCAGATGACGGCCTCAACCCAGGAGGTCGCCGGCACCACCGGAGATCTCACCGAGCGGGCCAGCCAGCAGGCGCTGGTGGTGCGGAAGGCGGCCGAGGACGCGGGCAAGATCATCGACATCACCCAGGCGCTCGCGAGCGGCGCCGAGCACGCGGCAGAGCGGAATGCCGCCCTGGCGAAGCTCGCGCGCGGGCATCGGGAGCGGCTGGACCTCAGCACGACCGAGCTGGGGCGGCTGGCGGACGAGGTGGACGCGGCCGCGAAGGAGGCGGAGGCGCTCGCCACGGCGTCGGCGGAGATCGAGAAGTTCATCACCCAGACCAAGGCCATCGCCAAGCAGACCCACATGCTGGCGCTCAACGCCTCGATCGAGGCGGCGCGCGCGGGCGAGGAGGGGAAGGGCTTCAGCGTGGTCGCGGAAGAGGTCCGAAAGCTGGCTGCCCAGGCGGCCCAGGCGGCGACCTCGACCAGCGACACGGTGCAGTCGGTGCTGTCGCGGGTGAGTACGGCGCGGGATCGGCTGCTGCGTCTCGGCCGGAGCGGCATGGTGGCGCGCGACGCGGCCCATGCGGCGGCGGAAGGGCTGATGAACGTCGCCGCGGACGCGGAGGCGAACGACGCCTGGACGCGCGGGATCTCGGAGTCCGCCGGCGAGGTGCAGGGGCTGATCGAGGGGATCGCGGGACGGATGCGCGAGGTGTCGGCGGGGACCGAGGACTACGCGGCGGCGGCGCAGCAGATCGCGGCGGCGGCGGAGCAGCTCAATGCGTCGACCGAGGAGATCTCGAGCTCGGCGAGCAATCTGGCGGATGCGGCGTCGCGGCTCACCGGGGCGGTGGGTGGGTTTCGGCTGGGCTGAGCTTGGTGCTTGGGGAGCTGGGGGTTAGGCCACACCCGCGGACATCGGCCGCTGTACGGTCCGCAGGTGTGGCCTAACCCCCTTGCTCCCCTTCATGCATCTCTTCCGGTTCGACTCTATCCTTCGCGGGCGGTAACTTCTCACCCATGTCGCTGACACTCCTCTTGAATGCCGAGTTGTACGATCCGGAGCCACGCGGGCGGGTGCATCTGCTCGTCGGGGGGGAGCGAGTGCTTTGGGTCGGGCGGGAGGTGCCGGCGATCGGAGTGCCGGTGGAGGAGCATGACCTCGGCGGGCAGCGGGTCATTCCGGGGCTGATCGACTGTCACGTGCACCTGACGGGCGGTGGAGGTGAAGCCGGGCCCGAGACGCGGGTGCCGCCGGTGGCGCTCAGTCGAATGACGACGGGCGGCGTGACCACGGCGATCGGGGTGCTGGGGACCGACGATGCCATCCGCACGCCTGGCGAGCTGGTGACGGTCGCGCGGGGATTGAACGCGGAGGGGCTGACCGCTTATTGCATGACCGGCGGCTACCACCTTCCTCCGGTCACTATCACCGGCAACGTGCGCCGCGATCTGGTGCTGATCGACCTCATTCTCGGCGTGGGTGAAGTTGCGATCAGCGACCACCGCTCCAGCCAGCCTACGCTCGACGAGCTGCTCCGCGTGGCGGCAGACGCTCACGTGGGCGGTCTCATGAGCGGCAAGGCCGGCATCCTGCACCTGCACGTCGGCGACGGAGAGCGCGGCCTCCAGCCGGTCCGCGACGCGCTCGACCGGAGCGAGATCCCGGCGCCGGTGTTCCATCCCACCCATGTCAACCGTCGCCGGGCGCTCTTCGAGGAGGCCCTCGCCCTCGCCGAGCGGGGGTGCACGGTGGACGTCACCTCGTTCCCGGTGGCGGAGGATGAGGACGGCTGGAGCGCCGTGGCGGCGCTGACGCGCTACCTGGCGGCCGGGCTGCCGCCCGAGCGGGTGACCGTGAGCTCCGATGGCGGCGGCTGTCTTCCGGTGTTTGACCGTGACGGGCGAGTGGTCGAGATGGACGTGGGCCGCCCGGCCTCGCTCATCGAGACGCTGGCCGGACTGGTGGAGTGCGGTCAGCCTCTGGAGCGGGTGCTGCCGCCGTTCACGTCGAATCCGGCGCGGCTGTTGCGGCTCACTTGCAAGGGACAGCTCGGGGTCGGAGCCGACGCCGACCTCGTCGTGCTCGACGAGCGCGGCGGGGCCGCGGAGGTCATGGCGCGGGGGAGGTGGCACGTTCGCGAGGGCCGGGCGGTGGTGCGGGGTACGTTCGAGTAGTCCGGACCCGCTGTCACCCTGAACGAAGTGAAGGGGACCATGCCCGGACATGGTCCCCTTCGCTGTGCTCAGGGTGACAGCTGAGGCGCTCAGGGTGACACTGAGGTAAGTGCCCTACCCTGCTTATCTTCCCCCGACTCTAACGACCCGGAGCGACCCCAGGTGGCGGAGCAGCAGAGAGGCTACATCGTGCCGGTGGGCGGCGCCGAGGAGAAGATCGGCGAGGTGGCGATTCTGCGCCGGTTCGCCGCTCTGTGCGGTGGCCCGGCGTGCCGGATCGCCATCATTCCGACCGCGTCGGAGCTGGCGGAGACTGGCGCCCGCTATGAGGAGCTCTTCCACTCTCTCGGCGTGAAGGTGGCGCGCTCGCTGCCCATCGCGAGCCGGGCCGACTGCGAGCGCCCCGAGTGGCTGGCGGTGCTGGACGAAGTGGAAGGGATCTTTCTCACCGGCGGCAACCAGCTGCGGCTCAGCACCATGATCGGCGGGACCCAGGTCGCCAAGGCGATCCGGCGGCGGAATCGGGAGGGCGTGCACGTGGCCGGCACCTCGGCCGGAGCGGCATTCCTCTGCGAGCACATGATCGCGTTCGGCAAGGAGGGCGCCTCCCCCCGGGCGAAGATCGTGACCCTGGCGCCGGGCCTGGGTCTTACCAACCGGATGATCATCGACCAACATTTCCGACAGCGGGACCGGCTGGGCCGTCTCCTCACCGCGCTGGCGTACAATCCCTTCGCGATCGGGATCGGGCTCGATGAGAACACGGCCGGCTTCATCGGGCCGGACGAGACGCTGGAAGTGGTCGGCGGCGGGGCACTCACGATCGTGGACGCGTCGGGAGTCGAGTTCTCTTCCATGGCCAAGGTCCGCAAGAACGACCCGGTCTGCCTGATCGGCCTGCGGCTGCACATCCTCGACCACGGGGCCACGTTCAATCTTCACACGCGCGTGGCCGCCGCGGCGCCGGGGATCGCGGCGAGGCGATAGGGCGGTCGGGCGGTCGGCCGGTCGGATGGTTCCGGGAACGGGTGAGGTAGTAGGTCCGCCTGACCGCCCGACCGCCTGACCGCCCCAGACGAAATTCCGTAGTACCAAGGAGCTCCGTACAACCATGCGCATTCTCGACCGGGCCGTCTACGTCGGCCCCAGCCTCTATGCCCATTTCCCGGTCATCCGGCTCGATATCGATCTCGGCGAGCTGGAGAACTGGCCCTCGATGCGGCTGGGGCGCGAGTTCACCGACGGACTGGTGGCGGAGCTGCCCGGGCTCAAGGAGCACACCTGCTCCTACGGTAAGCCGGGGGGATTCATCCGCCGGCTGACCGAAGATCAAGGCACCTGGCTGGGCCATATCCTGGAGCACGTCGCCATCGAGCTCCAGAATGTCGCCGGCGAGCCGGTGACGTTCGGCAAGACGCGCTCCTATGGGCCCACGGGGCACTATCACGTGATCTACCAGTACGAGCAGGAGGATGTCGGGCTTGAGGCGGGCCGGCTCGGCCTCATGCTGCTGCACTCCCTCCTCCCACCCGAGCTGAGGCCCGAGGGGACGGTGGCCCAGGGCTTCGACTTCGCGGCCGAGCGGGACGAGTTCATCCGCTACGCGCAGCGCCGCCACTTGGGGCCGAGCACCATGGCGCTGGTGCGGGCGGCGGAGGAGCGGAAGATCCCCTGGATCCGGCTCAACGAGCAGAGCCTCATCCAGCTCGGCCACGGACGTTACCAGCAGCGGGTGCAGGCCACGGTCACCAGCCGCACCCCTCACATCTCCGTCGAGCTGGCCTCGGACAAGGAGGAGACCAACCGCATCCTCGCAGAACTCGGCCTCCCGGTGCCGAGACAGCGCCTGGTGCAGGGGCAGGAGGACGCGGTGGAGGCGGCGGAGGAGATCGGCTACCCCGTGGTGGTGAAGCCGTTCAACGGCAACCACGGCCGCGGGATCACCATCCACGTGACCAGCGCCGACGAGGTTCGCAGGGCGTTTGCCGTCGCGCGGGAGCACAGCCGAAGCGTCATCATCGAGACCTTCATCTCCGGCGAGGACCACCGGATGTTGGTGATCAACGGCCGGCTCGTCGCCGTTTCCAAGCGCGCTCCGGGCCACGTGGTAGGCGATGGGGGGCACACGATCGAGGAGTTGGTCGAGGAAGTGAACCGTGATCCGCGGCGGGGCATCGGCCACGAGAAGGTGCTGACCCGGCTCACCTTCGACCACCAGGCCGAGACGATGATGGCCCGGAAGGGATATACGAAGGACAGCGTTCCCGAGGCGGGCGAGAGCGTCTTTCTCCGCTCCACCGGCAACCTCTCCACGGGCGGCACCGCCACCGACGTGACCGACGTGGTGCACCCCGACAACGTCGAGATGGCGGTCCGCGCGGTGAAGGCGGTCGGACTGGACGTCGGCGGCGTGGACTTCCTCACCACCGACATCACCGAGTCCTACAAGGACGTGGGCGGCGCGATCTGCGAGATCAACGCGGCGCCCGGCTTCCGGATGCACATGGCCCCGAGCGAGGGCAAGCCGCGCGACGTGGGCGGTCCGGTGATGGACATGCTCTTCCCGCCGGGCACGCCGAGCCGGATTCCGATCGCAGCGGTGACGGGCACCAACGGGAAGACGACCACCGCGCGCATGCTGGCCCACATCCTCAAGCTGGCCGGCCACCACGTGGGGCTCACCTCCACCGACGGTGTGTACATCGACGGCCAGCGCACGGTCACGGGCGACATGACCGGCCCGATCGCGACGCGGATGGTGTTGCGGGACCCCTCGGTGGACATCGCCGTGCTGGAGGTCGCCCGCGGGGGGCTGCTGCGCGCCGGCATGGGCGTGCGCCACTGCGACGTGGGCGCGGTCCTCAACGTGAAGGCCGACCACCTCGGCCTTCGCGGGATCGGTACCCTGGAGCAGTTGGCGGAGGTGAAGCGGATCGTCGTCGAGGTGGCGCGGGGAGCGGCGGTGCTCAACGCGGACGACCCGCTCTGCCTCAAGATGGGGGACTACACCCAGGCGGAGAACCTCTGCTACGTCACCATGGATCCGGGCCACGAATTGGTGGGCGAGCACATCAAGGCGGGCGGACGTGGGGTGGTGCTGGAGTCGGGGATCAAAGGCCAGATGATCACCATCTACGACCACGGGGCCCACATCCCCCTGCTCTGGACCCACCTGATCCCGGCGACGCTGGAAGGGCGCGCGCTGCACAACGTACAGAACGCGATGTTCGCGGCGGCGATGGCGTTCAGCCTGGGGCTCAAGCTGGAGGACATCCGCCACGGGCTCCGCACGTTCGACACGACGTTCTTCCAGGCCCCGGGCCGGATGAACATCTACGACGAGCACCCCTTCAAGGTGATCCTGGACTACGGCCACAACGCGGCGGCGGTCAAGGCGATGTGCGACCTAGTGGGGCGGCTCGACGTCAGTGGAAGACGAATCGTCGTCCTGTCGGCGCCGGGAGACCGTCGGGACGAGGACATCCACGACATCGGGCGGATCGCGGCGGGCCGGTTCGACCGCTACGTCTGCCGCCGCGACGACAGCCTGCGCGGCCGGAAGCCGGACGAGGTGCCTGGCCTGCTGCGGGAGGCGCTGCTGGCGCACGGCACGCCGGACGACGCGATCACGGTGATCCCGGACGAGCGGGCCGCGGTGGACGCCGTGCTGCGCGAGGCTGGTCCCGGCGACCTGGTGCTGATCTTCGTGGACGCCATCACTCGCAGCTGGAAGCAGGTGATCCAGTTCAACCCCGCCGGCGACGGCCGTTCCGTCGAGCGCACGCGCACCTCGCGGCCGGAAGCGGTGCTCGCGACCGCCGAGCCCGTGTCGGTCGAGGAGCGTCGGCGGGAACTGGTGCGAGATGTCCGGGGTGTTCGGCTCCGTCGAGAGTCGGACGACTAGGGACGTTTGTCATCCCGAGCGAAGCGAAGGGGGCCATGCTGGAGATGGTCCCCTTCACTGCGTTCAGGGTGACATGGACCGGGAGCGGACCTCGCCCGGCGCGGGCCACCGCTGCGGTGACACGCCGCACAGGGACGGGTAGGTTTACGCCCCATATGGAGATGCTCGATTCCCGCCGACTTACCGGACGCGGCCTCCTGCTCGACGGCCCGGGCGCCGTGGTCGAGATCAAGGTGGAGGCCGATCGCCGCGACGCCGCCATCGCCGCCTGGCGCGAGGCAGCCACCCGCATGCTCGCCGCCGTAGGCTGGGACGGTGAGCGGCTGGCGGTGCGACGCTACCGCGGCGGGACCAGTCTCGCGTTCACCGCGCCGATGGACGCGCTCTACGCGGCCACGGACCTCAACGAGTGGGCCTGGGGAGCGGCGGCAGACTCATTGGCCTCCGGGGAGCGGCCCCGCCTCGAGGGCCAGGATTTCGTCGCCGCCGTCGAACGACTGCGGGCGACCATCGCCGAGGAGCGGCGGCCGGCCCTGCTCGCGATCCATGACGCGGCGCGGGAGCGAGGGATCACCTTTCTCGCAGGTGAAGACGAGATCTCGCTGGGGAGCGGCAAGGG
>DATLHD010000064.1:0-4173 GCA_035540075.1 Gemmatimonadales bacterium | reverse complement strand
CCTCCGCGCCGTAGCCGAACGCGCGCTCGAGGCGCACCAGCTCATCGCCTTCGGGCGAGGGCGGCACCCGTGCGGGGTCGGGCACCAGGGTCGCCATGTAGCGGGCGACCCAGCGGGCGTAGGGGCGCCGGCCCGCGATCTCGCGCTTGGCATCGAGATTCCGGATCACCTCGTGCCGTGCGGTGTCCACCACCAGCACCTCGCCCGGCCCGACCCCGCACGGGTGCCGCCCTCGCCCGAAGGCGATGAGCTGGTGCGCCTCGAGCGCGCGTTCGGCTACGGCGCGGAGGATCTCCGCATCGTGCTGGAGCCGATGGGTGGTACCGGCGCCGATCCGGTCTGGAGCATGGGCGACGATACCCCCATTCCGCCTCTCTCGGCGGTGCCGCAAAGCGTCTACGCGTACTTTCGCCAGCGCTTCGCCCAGGTGACCAACCCGCCCATCGATCCGCTCCGGGAATCGATGGTGATGTCGCTCCGGATGCACCTGGGCCGCCGCGGCTCGCCCCTGCTGGAACGGCCCTCCTACGCGCGGATGCTTCGGCTCGAGCACCCAATCCTGCGGGACGACGAGATGGCCGCGCTGCGGAACGTGGCCGGCTTCTCCACCGTGACCCTCGACGCCGTGTGGGACGTGAGCAAGGGCGTCGATGGGTTGCGTCCCGCCCTCACCGCGCTGCGCCGCGCGGCCGAGCGGGCGGCGCGACGGGGTGCCCGAGTCATCGTCATCAGCGACCGTACCGCCGACGAACGACACGCGCCGATCCCGATGCTCCTCGCGGTCGGCGCGGTGCGGCAGCACCTGGTGCATACCGGGCTCCGGGCCCGGGTGGGACTCGTGGCGGAGGCCGGTGACGCGCTCGATATCCACCACTTCGCGACGCTGATCGGCTACGGCGCGGAGGCGGTGCACCCGTGGCTCGCGCTCGCCGCAGTGCGGGACGCCTTCGCCAAGGAGGAGAGTCCGCGCGGTCGGAAGGAGCCCGCCGAGCCCCGGCCCACGCCCGCGGAGGCGGCGAACCGGTTCCGCTCGGCGGCGGAGAAGGGCTTGCTCAAGGTCCTCTCCAAGATGGGAATCTCCACCCTGTCCTCGTACTGCGGCGGACAGATCTTCGAGATCCTCGGCTTGGGCCACGAAGTGGTCGCGACCTGCTTCGACGGCACGGCGTCGCCGATCGGAGGCATCGGCTTCGAGGAGATCGCGGAGGACGTGCTCGCCAGGCATCGCGCGGCCTTCGCGGCGGCGGAGGAGGCGACGGCCACCTTGCCAGACTACGGGCGGGTGCGCTTCCGCAAGGACGGCGAGGACCACGGCTGGGCGCCGCCGATCGTCGTGGCGCTGCAGCAGGCGGTGAAGAGCGAGGCGGGCGAGGCCTACCACGGCTTCCTGGCCAAGAACTCCGCCCGCCGGCCGGCCAGTCCGCGCGACCTGCTCACGGTGCGGGAGGGCACCCAGGTACCCCTCGATGAGGTCGAGCCCCCGGAGGGCATTCGCCGCCGGTTCATCTCCTCGGCGATGTCGCTGGGCGCGCTGTCGCCCGAGGCGCACACCACGCTCTCGATCGCCATGAACCGGATGGGAGCCCGGTCCAACTCGGGCGAGGGCGGCGAGGATCCGCACAACTACGCCCCGGCCGACAGCGGGGACCGGGCGGACAACCGGATCAAACAGGTCGCCTCCGCGCGGTTCGGCGTGACGACGGAGTACCTGATGCGGGCGGAGGAGCTGGAGATCAAGATCGTCCAGGGCGCCAAGCCGGGCGAGGGCGGCCAGCTGCCCGCGCACAAGGTGACCGAGCTGATCGCCCGGCTCCGGCACTCGGTGCCAGGGATCCAGCTGATCTCTCCGCCGCCGCACCACGACATCTACTCGATCGAGGATCTGGCGCAGCTCATCACCGACCTCAAGACCGTGAACCCCCGCGCGAGAGTCGGGGTGAAGCTGGTCTCGGAAGTCGGCGTCGGCACGGTGGCCGCCGGGGTGGCGAAGGCCTACGCGGACTACGTGTTGATCGCCGGGCACAACGGCGGCACCGGCGCCTCACCGCTTTCCTCCATCAAGCACGCAGGCTCGCCCTGGGAGCTGGGACTGGCGGAGGCGCAGCACATCCTGATCCGGAACGGCCTGCGGCACCGGATCGAGATGCGCACCGACGGCGGCCTCAAGACCGGCCGCGACGTGGTGATCGCCGCGCTGCTCGGCGCGGAGAGCTACGGCTTCGGCACCGCGCCGCTGGTGGCGATGGGCTGCGCCATGGCACGGCAGTGCCACATCAACACCTGCCCCACCGGCATCGCCACCCAACGCGAGGACCTGCGGGCCAAGTTCAAAGGCACGCCGGAGCAAGTGATCGGGTACTTCACCCTGGTCGCCGAGGAAGTGCGCCGGATTCTGGCCGACATGGGCTTCCGCGCGCTGGACGAGATCATCGGGCGGAACGACCTGCTGGAGCGGGTGGAGCATCCCGAGGTGCCGCGCGCGCAGATGCTCGACCTCTCCGTGCTGATGGCGCCCACCGACCCCTCGCTGCGCTCGGGGCAGGCTCCCATCCCGCTCCACCGAACGATCGAGCGCAACGACCGGCCGGGACTGGTGTCGCTGGACGCCGAGATCCTGGAGGAGCTGCAGCCGTACCTCGAGAGCGGGCTGCCGTTCTCGGGGAGCTACCCGATCTACAACCATCACCTGACGGTGGGCGCGCGGGTGGCAGGTGCGATCGTCGAGCGCACCGGAGACGCGGGTCTGCCGTCGGGGTCCGTGCGACTCCGGTTCACCGGCTCGGCCGGGCAGAGCTTCGGCGCGTTTACCTGCCGGGGCATGCACCTCGAGCTGGAGGGCGAGGCGAACGATTACGTCGGCAAGGGGTTGAGCGGCGGCGAGATCACGATCCGGCCGTTCCGGCGCGCGGCATACGCCGACGTCTCGCACCAGCAGCTCATCATCGGCAACACCGTGCTCTACGGCGCAACGGGCGGCAAGCTCTTCGCCGCGGGACAGGCAGGCGATCGGTTCGCGGTGCGCAACTCCGGCGCGATCGCGGTGATCGAAGGCGCAGGGAACCACTGCTGCGAGTACATGACGTCGGGGATCGTGGTGGTGCTCGGCCGCGCCGGCCGGAACTTCGGCGCCGGGATGTCGAACGGCGTGGCCTACGTGCTGGATGAAACCGGCACTTTCGGCAGCCGGATCAACCGGGACTTGGTCGAGCTCACCGATCTCGATGAGCGCGACGTCGAGCTGCTGCACCGGCTGGTGCGGGAGCATGAGGAGCGCTCCGCGAGTCCGCGCGCGCGGACGATCCTGGTGCAGTGGGAGAGTTTCCTGCCGCTGTTCCGGAAGGTTGCGCCGAAGGGCGCTGACGCGTACGTCGCCGCCACACGCGACGCGTACCTAGTTGCCGAACGGGTGGAAGCAGAGCCGGTGCTGGCTCGCCGGAGTGCGTAGGGGCGGTTCCGCACCTCTTGTCACCCTGAGCGCAGCGAATGGGACCGTGCTCGAGATGGCTCCCTTCACTCCGTTCAGGGTGACAATTCCCTTGCTGAGTTGCATCCCGGTCCATAACTTGCTGAACAGCAAGCAAGCCACCTGGAGGCATCCTGCCCACCGCCACCGATCGCGAAAGAAACCCGGTCCGAACCCGCGCCGCCATCCTGGACGCAGCAGAGAAGTTGTTTGCTCAGAAGGGCTTCGAAGCCACCAGTCTGAGCGAGGTCGGGGCCGCCGCCGGCGTTTCCCGTGGGACTCCGGGATATTTCTTCGGCTCCAAGGCCGAGTTGTATCAAGCGGTCCTCGAGAGGTGTTTTGCCGAGGTCCGGGAGGCCGTCCGGGCGGGACGAGCGCGGGCCCTGGCCAGCGGTCAGACCCCGGAGGCCATTCTTGCGGGTGCTGTCTCCGACTACTTCGGATTTCTGGCTGGCCGGCCGAACTTCATTCGCCTGATCGAGCGCGAAGCGCTGAGCGGCGGCCCGCAGCACGATGAGCTGGACCATCTCTCTGCCGGCCAGGAGGCGCTGGCCGCGATCAGCGCGGAACTCGGGCTCGACGACTCACCCTCGGGCGAGGCCGCGCAGCTGCTGCTCAGCATCATCGCGCTGTGCTGGTTCCACCTGATTCACGCTCGCACCGTCGCACCAGCCGTCGGTGTGACCCTGGAAGACACCGAAGACCTCGAG
>DATLHD010000063.1:0-10590 GCA_035540075.1 Gemmatimonadales bacterium | reverse complement strand
GTTCCATCGGTGCGCGGGACATAGCCCATCGCGGAGAAGTTGGTGACCCGCGCTTCCTTCGCGCCGCGGCTCACCAGCGTGTCGATCAGCCGCTCGGCGACCGCCGGCAACGGTTGCCGGCTCTCGAGGGAGAGGTCCGCGCCGAGCAGTCCCTGGGCCTGCCGGCGCACCGAGTCGCGCAGATTCGCGGTGAACGAGTTGATCGCCACCAGGGCGGCGACGCCGACGGCGACCGAAGCGGTGAGCAGGAGCAGCCGTCGCGGTGAGGCGCGGACCTCGCGCGCCGCCATCCGGAGCGCGAAGCCGAGGGAGGTCACGCCGCGGTGTCGGCCACGATACGGCCGTCCGCCAGGCGGATGGTGCGGCGGGCGCGGGCGGCGAGATCGAGATCGTGGGTGACGAGCACGAGGGTGGTGCCGAGGTCCCGGTTCAGGTCCACCATCAGATCGATGATGCTCGCGCCGGTGCGGGCGTCGAGGTTGCCGGTGGGCTCGTCGGCGAAGAGGACCTTGGGACCGGTGCTGAAGGCCCGGGCCAGCGCCACCCGCTGCTGCTCGCCGCCGGAGAGCTGGGCCGGATAGTGGTGGCCGCGGTCGCCGAGGCCCACGCGCTCGAGCAGGTCCGCGGCACGCTCGCCCGCCTCCTCGCCTCTGAGCTCCAGCGGGACCTGGATGTTCTCCCTCGCAGTAAGCGTCGGAATCAGCTGGAACGACTGGAAGACGAATCCGATCTTCTCGCCTCGCATCCGGGCCCGGGCATCCTCGTCCAGCGCGCCCAGCTCCTGGCCGTCGAGATGGACGGTCCCGGCCGTCGGCCGATCCAGTCCGGCGAGCAGGCCCAGCAGGGTGGTCTTGCCGCTGCCGGAGGGGCCGACGATCGCGGCGAAGCCACCCGGCTCCACCGAGAAGGTGATATCGTTCAGCACCGTGAGGTCACGGCCGCCGGAGCGATAGGTCTTGGTCAGTGCGGTGCATCGGAGCATGGTCTGAATGATATCCAGGTACGGATGGTGGGGTGCGCTGGTTGCGATCGCGCTCGCGGGTTGCGGCGCGGACGACGGCGCGCACGGGGATGAGGCGCCGGCGCCGCCGGCGGAGGGCGCCCGTGCACGGATCGTGTTCCTGGGGACCAGTCTGACCGCAGGGCTGGGCCTGGATCCGGAGCAGGCCTATCCCGCGGCGATCCAGCGCAAGATCGACTCCGCCGGACTTTCGTTCGAGGCGGTGAACGCGGGGGTGAGCGGCGAGACCTCCGCCGGCGCCCGGCGGCGGATCGACTGGCTCCTTCGGCAGCCGGTCTCGGTGCTGGTGATCGAGACCGGCGCGAACGACGGGCTTCGTGGCCTGGAACCGGACTCGCTGCGCTCCAACATCCAGTTCATCATCGACGAGGCCCGCAAGCTGTCCCCACCGCCGGCGATCGTGCTGCTCGGCATGCGCGCGCCGCCGAACCTGGGGTTCGGCTATGCGCGCCGGTTCAGGGAGGTCTACGCCGGCCTGGCCGAGAAAAACGACCTGCCGCTGGTGCCGTTCCTGCTCGAGGGAGTGGCCGGAGTCGGCTCGCTCAACCAATCGGACATGATTCATCCGACCGCGAAGGGCCAGGAGCGGGTGGCGGACGTCGTCTGGAAGGTGCTGGAGCCGGTCCTCAGGCGCGCCGCGTAGGAGGGATCGCCTCGAGCACCTCCGCCAGGGCCGCGAGGGCGCGGTCGATCTCGTCGGCGGTGTTGTAATAGTGGGGAGAGATCCGGATCGCGGACGCCGCCCGCTTCTCGTCCATGTCGATGACGGCATCCTCGCGCAACGGCGAGCTGGTGTTGATACCGCGCGCCCGCAAGGCGAGCTTCACCTGCTCCGCGTTTCGTCCGCCCAGCTCCGCGGTGGCGATGGCGCACAGTGAGCGACCGCGGTCGAGCACGCGGATGCCGTCCATCTCCGCCAGCCGCTCGCGAACGGAAGCCGCGAGCCCCCAGCTCCGCTCACGCGCCTTCCCGATCCCCACCTCGAGGGCATACCCCGCGGCCGCTCCCGCGCCGAGCACGAGCGCGTGGGATATCTCCCACTGCTCGAAGCGTCGCGCATCGGGCTTCAGCGCGAATGTTTCGGGGTCGGTCCAATCGGCGCCATGCATGTCCACTGTGAGGGGATAGGCGCCGGCCTCCAAGGCTCGGTCCGACACGTACAGAAAGCCTACGCCACGCGGGCCGCGCATGAACTTCCTGGTCGCGGCGGCGAGGTAGTCGCAGTGCAGCCGGCCGACGTCGACCGGCATCTGGCCCACTGCCTGGCAGGCGTCCAGGATGTAGGGGATGTCTGCTTCCCGGCAGATCTCACCGATGGGCTCGGCGGGCTGGACCAGTCCCGAATTGGTCGGGATCCAGCTGAGAGCCAGCAGCGTCGGGCGCCGGCGGCGGATCAACTCGCGCACCGCCTGCGGGTCGATCCCGCCCTCGGGTGCGTCCGGGGCCCGCACGACTTCGACGCCGACTCGGCGCGCGAGCGCCAGATACATGATCTGGTTTGAGGCGTAATCCGCGCGGCTGGTGAGGATCAGGTCGCCGCGGCGGAGGTCGAACGCCGCGAATGCTTGAGCGAAGGCGACGGTGGAGTTCTGCTGCATCGCCACGTTGCGTTCGGAGGCCCCGATCAGGCGACCGACGGCCTGATACGCGTCGCGGAGCGCGTCCACCTGCGCGTCCGCGGCCTCGTAGCCGCCGATCTCCTGCTCCAGCTCGAGATGCCGGAGCACGGCGTCGCGCACCGCCGCGGGTTGCAGCGCGGCGCCGGCGTTGTTGAGATGGATCACGCGCTCGGAACCGGGCGTGTCGGCGCGCCAGCGAGCAAGCTCCGGAGGGTCGGCGGGGAGGCTCATGCCACGGTCCCCTCGATCTCGTCCATGCCGCGTCGCCATTTACGCTCCAGGAGCTGCCGGGCCGCGGCGCGGTCACCCTTCCGCAAGGCCTCGGCAATCCGGTTGTGTTGCAGGGTCGAAAGGCTCACACGCCCACCGCGCTGGAGGTAATGATACAGGTAGCGGCGGAGGCTTCGACGGAGGGTCTCGAGCAGCCCGAGCAGCCGACGATTGGAGCAGCCTTCGAGCAGTACGTGATGGAACCGCTCGTCCAGCTCGACGCAAGCGGGAATGTCGCCCCGGGTCTGCTCCAGGCGCCGCACGACTTCCGCCAGGCGGCCGAGCTGGTCCGGGGACGGCTCCGGGGACTGGTCGAGGGCAAGAGGCTCGAGCGCAGCGAGGATGGAGCCGATCTCCCGGAGCTCGCCGGCGGACATGGAGGTGAGCCGAAAGCCGCGTCCTGGCTCGGCGGACAGGACGCCTTCACGGGCGAGCCGTACCAGCGCCTCGCGGACGGGAGTTCGGCTGACCCCTAGTTCATTTGCAATAGCTGCGTCGCGCAGCTTGGAACCGGTGGCAAGGCTCCCGCTCTCAATGCGTTGCAGGAGTTGGAGATACACTTGATCGCCGAGCGGGTGCCTGGCAACGATTGACGGCATGATGAGTTTCACATGTGAAATTCTGTATACAGTATGTAATATTGTTTGCGCCGTCAATATGCGTTTTCGCTACTCATGACCTCGGAGTGACCTGCCAGGGGAATCGACACCGCCCCGAAGCCCACGCCCGGTCGGTCGGCGTACCGGAGGTCCACGATGTGGACAATGAGCCTGCCATGGCCGGCCTCCTCCACCCGAAAGGCGGGAAACCGCGCCCACCCCAGGAATCTGCGCCCGAGCGTGGTGCTCGCGGCACGTGCCACCATGGGGTCGCCACGATCTCCCTTCGGGTAGAGTCGAACCGAGGCCGGATCCACGTGCGGGTCCGCCAGCCAGCGAAACGCTCCCGTGCGATACGTCTCGTCCAGCTCGGCCACGACGCGCCGGCGGAAGGGATTCACCGGCACCGGCGAGACGAGGACTCGACGGACCGGTGCGCCGGAGATCGCGGCCATCTCCGCCCGCGCGATGCTCCGGGCCGCGACAGCGCTTCCGGCCATCGCGGCCACGTACCCGAGGACCAGCCACAGGGCCAGGCGCGCCGGCCGGGTGCTCGTCCACAGCCGACTCAGCAGCACGCCAAGACCCAGCACCAGCCACACCCAGGGATCGACGATAAACAGCGCGTCGCCGTAGAACCAGCGTCCGCTGAACGGCATCAGCCAGCGCACGCCGTAGGTGTTGAGTGTGTCGAGGGCGGGGTGCGACCAGATGGAGACGCAGGAGAGCAGGAGCAGTTGGCCGGGGCGAACGCCCGACGGGAGCGACGCTCGACTGAGCCGGCGGAGGGCGCGGTCCAGGAGCAGCATCGCGCCGCTCAGCACCAGCGGCCAGAGCGCCAGCGCGAGCACTCCGTGGGTCCATCCGCGGCGGAAGGCGAGGTCCGCGCCCGGACCCCAGAAGTAAGCGAGCACGTCCACGTCGGGGAGGTTGGCCCCGATCAGCAACGTGCTCGTGGCGAATGCGGTCCGGCTCGCCAGTCCGCTCCGGGCCAGCCCGGCGCCGACCAGCGTGTGGCAGACCGGATCTATGCCAGCCTCGCGTCCAGCTCGAAGGGGACGTTGCCCTTGAGCGCCTGCGAGACCGGGCATCCCTCCTTGGCCGCCTCGGCAGCCTTGGCGAACGCGGCTTGATCCACGCCGGGCACCTCACCCCGCACCTCGAGCCGTATACGCGTAATCCGGAAGCCGTTGGTCACCTTGGTCGTGGTTGCGGAGGCGGTCGTGGTGATTCGGGTGGCAGGCGTGCCGGCTTTCTCCAATTCGGCGCTCAAGGCCATGCTGAGGCACGAGGCGTGCGCCGCCGCGATCAACTCCTCGGGATTGGTGCCTTTGGCGCCCTCGAACCGGGTGCTGAACGAGTAGCTGCCCTGGAACGCGCCTGACTTGGCGTTGAACTGGCCCTTGCCGTTGACCAGCCCGCCCTCCCAGGTGGCGGTGGCGGTGCTGGTGGTCCCAGCGGCAGCGGTGCGGGTCGTCATGAGTGTCTCCTTGTCACAACCTGTATAAGGCGCCGAACACGAGTTGGAAGGCCGTGTTGTCGTTCACGTGGGTCCAGCGACCCTCGATGAATCCTCTGGCCTTCTCCCAGGGTGCGGCCGAGTTGAGGCCCACGAGCACATTGTAGCCGGTTTGCGGATCCACGTCAGGCGGATGGAGCCACGCGATGCCCCCTCCGGCGTAGAAGAAACCGTCGTCGCCGAACCGGATCGCGGCGTCGCCGTTGAGCTGCCACGCCATCTTCTCGCCCCGCTTGAGGTACATGTCCCCGCTGGGCCGGAGTTCCAACGTCTTGCCCAACGAGGCGGCGAGCTGGCCGCCGACCATCCAGCTGTTGTTCTCGAAGTTCCGCCCCGAGCGCGGCCCCGCCTGGAATGGCATGCTGAAGATCCCCTCCTGGGTGCGGCGTTGCGCTGCCGCCTCGGACGGGAGCAGCATGATCGCCCCGATGAGGACCGCCCAGGCTCCTCCCCTCACGAGGCGCCGATCGGCTTGCCGTCCGCGTCGATGAACTTGATCTCGCCCAGCTTCAGCTCCCGGATGCCCGCTTCGATCTTGGACCGGTCGCCCACCACGACCCAGACCAGCCGGTCGGGGTGGATGACCTCTTTGGCCGCTGCCGTGACCGTGCTGGGGTCCTGGGCCCGGATGCGGTCCCCATAGGTGTCGAAGTAGCGGTCGTCGAGACCGAAGGTGACGATGTCCGAGAGACTCCCCGCGACGGCGCCCATGGTCTCCCAGTTCCCCGGCAGCGTGAGCGTGAGCTCCGACTTCGCCCGCGCGATCTCGTCCGCCGTCGGCGGCCGATTGCTCAGGATGCCGTGCAGCTCCTGGCGCAGCTCGATCAACGCTTCCTTGGTCTTGTCGGTCTGCACCGGCGCGTAGGCTACGAACGGACGCTGACCCTTCGCATCGCGCAGGAAGGTGAACGAGCCGTACGACCAGTGCTTGTTCTCCCGGAGGTTCATGTTGATCCGCGCGAGAAACGAGCCGCCGAGCACCATGTTCATGGTCTCGATCGCGGGCTCGTCGGGATTGGCCTTCGGCGGTGCGACGTTGCCGACCAGAATGAGCGACTGAATCGCCTCCGGCCGATCGAGGAGGTAAACCATCGAGTGCAGCTGCTGCGCGACGGTGCCGATGTTCTTCTCGGGCACGTCGCCCTGGGTCCAGCCGGCGAAGGCGCGCTCCAGCTTAGGCCGGATCTCCGCCATGGTGGTTGCCCCGACGACGATCAGGGTGGCGTTGTTCGCCTTGAACCAGGCCCGGTGGAACTTCACCAGATCGTCGCGGCTGATCCTCCCGACCGATTCCTCGGTGCCCGAGCCGGTCCAGGGATTGGCATAGGCGTGTCCCTGACCATAGAGCAGGGTGGGGAACACGCGCAGCGCCATCCCCACGGGATCCGCCTTCTCCTGCTGGATCTGGGCGAGGCGCTGGCGCTTGAGGCGCTCAAAGTCGCTGCGGGGAAACGAGGGGTTCAGCACCACGTCGGCGAACACCGCCAGCGAGGGATCCAGCTTGTCCTTGAGCGCCTCCAGCGTGACGCCCGACATGTCGAGCCCCGAGCCCGCCGAGAGATTGGCGCCCAGCGCCGCGAGCTCGTCGCTGATCCCGATCGAGGTGCGTGTCCTGGTGCCTTCGTCCAGCATCGCCATCGCGAGGCTCGCGGTCCCCGGGATGCCGAACTGGTCGGCGGCGTAGCCGGCGTCGAGCAGCAGATCGAACCGAACTTGAGGAATCGAGGGACGGGTGGCGAGGACGATCTGGAGCCCGTTGGACAGGGTGGCGCGCTCGAACTGGGGGAAGCTCGCGTCCGGCGGGGTCCCCGTCTCGGGGAGCTTGGACCGGTCCACACCCGCCTTGGCGATCTGGTACTCGCCGTAGGGGAGAACTTCCAGGGTGTAGGCGCCGTCGGAGAGCCAGCGATTGCCGGTCGCGCGGATCTGGGCCGCGCTCGCGGCCGCGATCCGCTTGAGCCGCGTGGTGTAGAAATCGGCCCGGCCGGCGAACACCTCACCCTGCGCCAGCACGTCGGACTTGCCCCCGAAGCCACCGATGCGCTCGACCCCGCGGATGAACCCCGCCCGATAGCCGGTCTTCACCCGCTGAAGCTCGGCCGCCGTGGGACCCTCTCGCAGGAAGCGGGCGACTTCCTGGTTGACGGCCCGCTCGACCTGTGCGATGTCGCCGCCCGGCTTCACGGTCGCCTGGATGACGAACAGCCCGCCGATCTCCCGCAGGTCGGGGAACGCGCTCACGCTGGTCGCGATCTGCTCGTCGTACACCAGGCGTTTGTAGAGTCGCGACGACTTGCCGCTGCTGAGCAGGTTGCCGAGCAGGACCAGATCGTCGCCGTCCGCGGCGCCCCACCCCGGCACGTTCCAGGCTTGGTACACCCGCGCCTGCGGCACCCGGTCGTACATCACGCCGCGCTGGCTCCCACTCCGCTTGGCGACCCACGCCTCCTGGCGCGCGGTGGGCGGACCCGCGGGGATGTCGCCGAAGTACTTCTCCACCCTGGCCTTCACGTCGTCGGCTCTTACATCGCCCACCACCACGACCACCGCGTTGCCGGCACCGTAGTAGGTCCGGAACCACTCCTTCACGTCCTCCAGCTTGGCGGCCCCGAGATCCTCCATCGAGCCGACCACGCTCCAGGAGTAGGGGTGATTCGGCGGGTAGAGGCGGGGATTGAGGAATTCCCACACCCGTCCGTACGGCTCGTTCTCGTTCTGCCGCTTCTCGTTCTGGACCACGCCTCGCTGCTCGTCGAGTCGCGCCTGGGTGATCGCGCCAACCAGGTGGCCCATGCGGTCGGACTCGAGGAACAGCACCAGATCGAGGGCGTTCACGGGGACGTTCTGGAAGTAGTTGGTGCGGTCCTCGTTGGTGGTGCCGTTGAGGTCGGTCGCCCCCACCTGCTGCAGCGGCCCGAAGTAATCCTGGTCGTAGTTCTCGCTCCCGTTGAACATGAGGTGCTCGAACAAGTGGGCGAAGCCGGTGCGACCCGGCCGCTCGTTCTTCGACCCCACGTGGTACCACACGTTCACGGCGACGATCGGCGCCTTGTGATCCTCATGGACGATCAGCGTCAACCCATTGGGCAGCACGTAGCGGGTGAAGGGGATGTCGATGGCCGCTCCGGCGCCGGGTTGCGCCGCCTGGGCGGCCAAGGGAGCAAGCTCGCCCGCGGGCGCGGAGATCGCGATCGCGAGGGCGAGCGGGACGGTGCGTGGGATTCGAAGCCGCACGGGAGATCCTGTGGTGGTGGACGGGACTGCAGTCGCGATCGGAAAGGTAGGACGGGCGGCGCGAGCCGGAAGTGTCACCCTCCTCGTCCCGATGCCCCGCGATCACCTGCTGTCGCGTGCGCTCCGCCCGGCATGCCGGCGGCGAGATTGGTCCCCAGCCAATAGCGGCCAACGGCCTGGATGGTGTCGTAGAAGCGGGCGAACTCCACGGGCTTCAGCACGCAGCTGTTGGCGCCCACCTGGTAGCACTGGGCCACCTCGCGGGCGTCGCTCGCCGGGAGCAGCATCACTACCGGCGCCGCGCTGGCCCGCGGGCTCGCCCGGAGGGCGCGCAGGACCTCGACGCCGTCCACCCGCGGCATCCGGAACTCGAGCAGCACGAGACGGGGCAGGGGAGCGCCGAGACGGTGGCGAAAGGCGCCCCGACCGAGCAGGTAGTCGAGCGCCTCCTCGCCGTCCCGGGCCACCGCGAGACGGCACCGGGGATCGAGGTCGCGCAGCGGACGCAGCGTGAGCTCGACTTCGAGCGCGTTGTCCTGGACGAGGAGGAGATCGACCTCGTCAGGAAGCATGCCGGACGTCGGGCCCGCCGAAGGTGATGGAAAAGGTCGCGCCCTCGTCCACTTCCGATTCGGCCCACACCCGGCCACTGTGGCGCTGCGCGATCCTCTGGACGAAGGCGAGGCCGGCGCCCTCGCCCTCGAACTCGTCGGCGCGGTGGAGCCGCTGGAACAGGCCGAACAGCTTGCCGGCATGCGCCATCTTGAAGCCGACGCCGTTGTCCTGCACCGCGATACCCTCCTGGCCCTCCACCCGCACCGGGCGCACCCGGATGCTCGCCCGGCCGCGGGTGCGGGTGAACTTCACCGCGTTCTCCAGCAGGTTCAGGACGGCGATGCGCGCCAGCGTCGGATCGCACTCGAGCATCGGCAGCGGCTCGATCACCCAGTCGATGACGCGGTCCCCCGCCTCCGCCTGGAGCACGCCGACGACGTCCTCCACCAGCAGATTGAAGTCCACCGGCCGGCGCAGCATGTCCTGACGGCCGAGGCGACTGAGCAGCACCAGGTCGTCGAGCATGCCGCCCAGCCGGCTCGCGCCCTGGGCGATGCGGTCGGCGTAGTGACGCGCGCCGGGGTCGAGGCTCGCGCCGCCGTCCTGGAGCAGCAATTCGGCGAATCCGCCGATGTGGCGCACCGGCGTGCGGAGATCGTGGGAGACGGAGTAGAGGAGGGTCTCCAGCTCCGTCGTCGCGGCCCGCAGCGCCGCACCCCGCTCCGCCATCCTCCGCTCGAGCTCGGTGCTCTTCTTCGCCAGGTCCTCGCGCAGGCGCGCATGCTGGATGGCGATCGCGATCGGAGCGGCGATCTCGAGGGCGATGTCGCGGTGCTCCGACTCGAAGGCGCCGGGACGGTCCGACGCCAGGTTCACCTCGCCGATGGCCTCGCCGTCCACCAGCAGCGGGACCGTCAGCACGCTGCGGAGCCCGTCCTCGCAGAGCTGCCGGAAGATCGCCGGCGGCGATTCCATCGTGCCGATGTCCTCGACGTAGCGGACGGTGCCGCGACGGAGCACCTCGCCGGGCGAGAAGGTGTCGAGCGGAATCGGCGCGCCGGAAAGCGCCTGCCCGCCGGTGAAGCCCGCCACCGGCAGTGCCTGGCCCCCGGTGAAGTCGAAGAGCACGATCGAGCAGCGCTGGCAGGGCACCAGCCGGCGGATCCGCCCCAGCGCGGCTCGACCGATCTCGGCCAGCGAGCGCGCGGCGAGAACCGCCTGTCCCATGTCATGGAGGATGCCGAGCCGCTCAGCCGAGCGGCGCAGCCGCTCCTCGGCCTGCTTCCGCTCGGTGATGTCGGTGACCATGCCCACCGTGCCGGCGACGCCGTCGCGGCCCACGATCGGAGTGGCCGAGACTAGTCCCCACAGCTCGCCGCCGTCGTGGCGAAGGAAGCGGAGGTCGCGGCTCTCCCCGCCCGCGGCCGAAGGCCGCGCCAGCGTGCGCTGGGCGCTGGCGCGCGAGCCCGCCTCGATGAAGTCGTAGACACGCCGGCCCAGCATCGCGCCGTTCTGGTAGCCGAGCAGCTGGGCCATGCGCTGGTTGACGTAGGTAATGATCCCCCGCTCGTCCGCCAGCCAGATGCCCTCCTGCGCCACGTCCACCAGCTGCTTGAACCGCTGCTCGCTCTCCTGCAGGGCGCGGGTCCGATCCTCCAGCCGGAGCTGCCGGCTCTCGTACGCCGCGGCGTGGCCCAGTGCCGCTCCCATGAGCCCGCCGAGGAGACGGAGCGCCTTGGCATCGCGGTCGCTGAACGCGCCCGGCTGGGTGGA
>DATLHD010000062.1:0-5773 GCA_035540075.1 Gemmatimonadales bacterium | reverse complement strand
GTACGTGCGCCTGATACCGAAGTCCGAGCGGCATCTGCACCAGGAGGCGCTGGGCCAGATCCTCCGGCAGGAGATGTCTCGCATCGGCGGCGCCCAGATCTCCGTCTTCACCAGCGGTTTCGGGGGAGCCATCAAGTCGGTGCAGATCCAGATGAAGGGCGAGGACGCCCGGGTGCTGACCACGCTGGCCCAGCGCGCGGCCGATCAGGTCGTGGCGAAGGTGCCGGGTGCCGTGGACGTGGGGCTCTCCACCAGGGGGCAGAAGCCCGAGCTCGAGGTGCAGCTCAATCGCGGACTCGCCGGCTCGCTCGGCATCACAGTCGGGCAGGTGGCGCAGTCGCTCAGGCCGGCCTTTGCCGGGATCGACGCCGGGGACTGGGTGGACCCGTCCGGTGAGACGCGTGATGTGACGGTGCGGCTCGCGCCGGAGGCCAGGGAGCGGGTGACCGATCTGGCGCGGCTCCCGCTGGTGATGCCGGGCCCGGAAGGCCGCCCTGCGACGCTCCCGCTGGGCCAGGTCGCGACCATCAGCCAGGGGATGGGACCGGCGCAGATCGACCACCTCGATCGCGACAAGGTCGTCATCATTCAGGCGAACGTGGCCGGACGGCCGCTGACGCAGGTGACGAACGAGATCCAGGCGGGCCTGGCGCGGTTCAGTCTGCCGCCGGGGTACGAGATCACCTACGGCGGCGAATCCCAGGACCAGGCCGAGGTATTCACCCGGATCTTTACCGCGCTCGGAGTGGCAGTGCTGCTGATGTATCTGATCCTGGTGATCCAGTTCGGATCGTTCCTCGATCCATTGGCGATCCTGGTGTCGCTGCCGCTCTCGCTGATCGGTGTGGTGCTGGCCCTGCTGATCACGCGCGACACGCTCAACATCATGAGCCTGATCGGCGTCATCCTCCTGATGGGCATCGTTGCCAAGAACGCGATCCTGCTGATCGACTACGCCAAGTGGGCGCGGGAGCGCGGCATGGAGCTCCGCGAGGCGCTGATCGATGCCGGCCGCATCCGGCTCCGACCCATCATCATGACGACGCTCGCGCTGATCGCGGGGATGATCCCGGTGGCCATCGGACACGGCGAAGGCGCCGATTTCCGGGCGCCGCTCGGACGGGCGGTCATCGGCGGTACGATCACGTCCACCCTGCTCACGCTGCTGGTGATCCCGACGGTGTACGAGATCCTCGACGACTTCCGGACCTGGGCCGCGTCCAAGCTGCGGCGCCGGGCGAGGGCGGGAGCCGCGGAGCCGGTGCGGACGCCGGCTGCTCCGTCGGCGAGCTGAGGCACGGAGACCACGGAGGACACGGAGCGGGGTTTACGCGGCGGTGTGGAGGGGCAACCGCCGTTGCCGCTTAACCCTACGCCCGTGTAGCTTCCCGTCCGACTTCCGTCCGTCGCCCCTCACCTCTATTCGAAAATCGCCGCTATGCCGTTCGAGACCGCCGTCGTTCGAGCCGCGCCCGCCGGCTTCCAGACGCCGATGCTGGCGATCGCCGTGGTGCGCGGCGGTGTGCCCGCTTCCGTGGGGGAGCTCGACCGCGGCGCCGGCGGCGCCCTGCAACTGCTCGCCTCCGCCGGCGACTTCAGCGGCAAGCGCGACGAGATCGCGCTGATCTATCCTCCTGGCCCGGCGGAGCGGATCCTGCTCGTGGGCATGGGCAAGGCGGAGGAGGTCAGTCGGGGCGCGATCCGTCGAGCGGCTTCGATCGCGGCCAAGCGGATGCGCGCCTTGGGCGTGACCCAGGGTGCCTTTCATCTGCCGTCAGAGTCGCGCGGGGAGGTGGGGCAAACGGACGCGGGCCAGGCGGTCGCCGAAGGGCTGGCCCAGGGCGCGTGGCAGTTCCTGGAGATGAAGCGACCCGGTGAGGACCGCAAGCCTCCGCTCGAGCGGGTGAACGTCCTATCCGATGACGACGCCTTCGCGGACGGACACCGGATCGGCGCCGCGATCGGCGCCGGCCAGACCTTCGCTCGCGGGATCCAGGTGCTGCCCGGCAACGTCTGCACGCCGACCTACCTGGGGCGGGCCGCAGAGGAGCTGGCCGCCCGTCACGGGCACGCGGTCACCGTGCTGGACAAGGCGGCCATCGTGCGGGAGAAGATGGGCGCGCTGCTCGCAGTGGCCCAGGGGAGCGAGGAAGAGCCGCGGTTCATCGCGCTGGAGTACAAGGGTGCCGATGGCGCGCCGGTCGTGCTGGTGGGGAAGGGTGTCACCTTCGATACCGGTGGCATCTCCATCAAGCCGGCGCAGAACATGGAGGACATGAAGTACGACATGTCCGGCGCCGCGGCCGTGCTCGGCACCTTCGAGATGTTGGGACGGCTCAAGCCTTCGGTTCACGTGATCGGGCTCATTCCCAGCACGGAGAACATGCCGTCCGGCACCGCGGTGAAGCCGGGAGACGTGATCACGAGCCACCTGGGCAAGACGATCGAGGTGATCAACACCGATGCCGAGGGACGCCTGATCCTCTGCGACGCGCTCTCCTGGGCCCGGCGCTATCACCCGGCCTGCGTGATCGACATCGCCACACTCACGGGTGCCATCGTGGTCGCGCTCGGACACACGGCCGCTGGGGTCATGGGCAACGACGATGCCCTGGTCGAGGAGGTCCGCCGGGCCGGCGAACAGGCCGGTGAACGGGTGTGGCCGCTCCCGCTCTGGGACGAGTATCGCGACCTGATGAAGTCGGACATCGCCGACGTGAAGAACGCCGGCGGCCGACCCGCCGGCAGCATCTCCGCCGGCTGGTTCCTCCGCGAGTTCGTCGAAGGGTATCCCTGGGTCCACCTCGACATCGCCGGCACCGCCTACACCGAGCGCGAGGAGCCTGCTCGCGTGAAGGGACCCACCGGCATGGGGGTCCGGCTCTTCAGCGAGCTGGTGCTGTCCCGCGCGAGCGGCGGGGCCGCCAGGGAAGCGTCGAAAGCGTGAAGGGTGAGCGGTGGCTGCCGGGCCTGGTGCTCCTTTTCACCGTTCACCTGTCACCGCTCACGCTGTCGTCGGGATCCGCCCAGATTCTCGACGACACCCTCGCGCCCGACTCGCTGGCCGAGGACACGGTCGACTATACCGCGAAGTTCCTCGAGGCTCAGGGGCAGGTGGGGCTTCGGGTCCCCGTCCTCGAGCGAGTGCAACCGCCCGGCCCGCACTCCCCATTCACCCGCACGGTGTTCACCCGCGACTCGATCGAGTGGGGTCATGCCCAGACCGTGGGCGATCTCCTCACCCAGGTCCCGGGCGTCTATCTCTGGCGCGGCGGCTTCATCGGGCGACCCGAGCCGGTCAACTATCAGGCGCGCGGCGCGAGCTCTGCCGAGTACTATCTGGACGGTCTGCCCTACGTGGCGGCGGGCGTGGACAGCGTCGCCGTGGACCCCGCGCTCTTCTCCATCAGCTTCCTCGAGCGCATCGAGGTAGAGCGATGGCCCGGACTGCTCCGGATCTACCTGGTCACCCGACGACACGACCGCATCGCGCCCCGGTCGCGCATCGCCATCGCACGCGGAGACGGCGACTTCGCGCGGTATGAAGGGGAACTCGAGCGCCGATACCAGAGCGGACTCGGGTTTGCGCTGGCCGGCGACTACCTCAACTCCCCCACGGCGAGCGGATCCTCCAGCACCTACTCGAACACCCAGGCCTTTCTGCAGGCGAGCTATGTGCCCGCTGGGAAGGTCGGCGTCCAGGCTCAGCTGCTTCGGTCGGCGCCCGACCGACGACCGTTCGTCGTCAACGGCCCGCTCGGTACCGACACGATCGGGCCGGGCTTCGACGCGAAGAGAACCGATGCCCAGCTCCGACTGTCCTGGCGCGGGACCGACGAGGGACTGGGCCCCCGGGCGGATCTCCTCTACGGCAGGACGGGTTGGGATGGAGCGGGGATCGAGCAGCAGGTGGAACAGATCGGCGGAGCCCTGGCGTATCGGGCGCCAACCTTCGCCGTCGGGGCGTCGGCATATCATCGGACCCGGTGGACGGCACTCGACGTGCGCGGCACGCTCGGGTGGAATCCGGTGCCCCCGTTCACCGCGAGTGCCGAAGCGGTGCACCAGCACCACTACGGAGGACGCAACTCCGATTTCGTCTCCCTGTCCGCCGGGCTTCAACCGATCCGCGGCGTCGCGCTCACGGGCTCCGCGCGGCTCGGCAAGATGGTCGCCGCGCCGGCGATCACGGCCGACACGGCGCAGGACATCTCGGACTACGAGGCAGCCATCGGGTTCGAGAGGGCGCGGCTCGGACTTCGGCTCGCCCTCTCGCGCACGGCCGCGTTCAGCCCGTTCGGGTATGCGGAGTTCCCCCTCGTCTCGTCGATCGCCCCGGTCCCCGAGACCGAGTGGGTCACGGCGGCCGCGCGCATCGCGCCGCTCCGCTGGTTCACCGTGGAGGGATGGTACAGCGATCCGCGGGACGTGACGCCCGAGGGCATCCCACCGACCCACTCGCTGGCCGCCGCGACCATTCGATCGAAGTTCCTGCGCCAGTTCCCCAGCGGCATCTTCGACCTGAAGCTTCGAGTCAGCGTGGAATCGTGGGGCACGGGGGTGATCGGCCGGGCGAGCGACGGCACCCCGATCCGGCTCGGCGGCGCCACCTTCTACCGCAGCCTGCTCCAGATCCAGCTCCAGAGCTTCTCGATCTACTGGGACCGGGGAAATCTCAACGCCTCGACGTTGACGTTCGTGCCGGGGTTCGAGCTGCCGGCGTACGGCACGGTGTTCGGGGTGCGCTGGGATTTCCTCAACTAGTTTGTCATGTCATTCGTCTAAGCATTGTAGTGGGAAACAGTTGTCACCCTCAGCGCAGCGAAGGGGACCATGCTCGGTATGGCCTCCTTCACTTCGTTCAGGGTGACATTGTACCGCGTTCGCCGCGACCTACCAACCGACCTTCCTCTCCGCTAAATTTCTTGGCTTTCCCCGGTCCCAGGGAGGTTCTCTGCCGTACAGCATGACCGGCTTCGGCGCGGCCGAAGGCGCGGTGGCGGGTGGCTGGATCCGCTTCGAGATCCGGACCGTCAACCATCGCCACTTCAATCTCGCCACCAAGCTGCCGGCCGAGCTGGCGGTGCTCGAAGGGGAGCTGCGCGAGCGACTCCGCCGGGAGTTCGACCGCGGTCACGTCGCAGTGCAGGCGCGCTGGACGGAGTATCCGGCGGCCGCCGGCGGGTTCACCGTAGACGTGGAGCGGGCGCGGCTGGTCACGGAGCGTCTGCGCGAGCTGCAGTCGGCGCTGGGGCTCGGGGGCGAGATCACGGTGGAGCTGGTCGCGCGCCAGTCGGAGGTGATCACGTCGGCCGGCGGCGGTGCCGCCGAGATTCCCTGGGCCGAGGTCGAGCCGATCGTCGCGAAGGCGGCAACGGAGTGCCGGGCGATGCGCGCCCGTGAGGGCGAGGTGCTGGTCGCCGAGCTGCACCATCGTCTCGACCTGCTGGAGACATCGGGCGAGCGGGTCGCCATCCGCGCTCCCGAGCGGCTGGTGCGGGAGCGGGACCGGCTCCGGGGCGCGGTGGCGGAGCTGCTCGACGGCAAGCCGGTGGACGACGCCCGGCTCGCCCAGGAGGTCGCCTTTCAGGCCGATCGCCTGGACATCACCGAGGAGCTGGTCCGCTTCCGGTCGCACATCGGCGCCGCCCGCGAGGCGCTGGCCGCAGCGAAGCCCGCGGGGAAGCAGCTGGGCTTTCTCGCCCAGGAGCTGGGCCGCGAAGTGAATACGATGGGCGCGAAGGCGAACGACGCCGAGATCGCCCACGAGGTC
>DATLHD010000061.1:0-5583 GCA_035540075.1 Gemmatimonadales bacterium | reverse complement strand
GGTGAGCGGAGCGGGCATCCTGGGGCACTCGAGCGTCGTGCGTGACATCGATGGCACGCTGTTCCAGCGCGAGGCCGCCGGCTTCATGCGACTGGACGTGACCCGCGACGGCAGGATGCGCCTCTCGGTCACGACGGTGGTCCCCGAGGGCGAGCGGCCCATCGGCGAGAGCGCGGAGGTGTACTCGCTGTGGCTCACCGAAGAGGAGGGATTCTAGAGCAGATTGCCAACCCCTTTCGCCTTTCGCCTGATGCGTCCCGCGCAGAGCCGTTCGCTGACCAGACAAGCCACTTACCTGCAATAACTTAGCACACGACCACATACGGCCCGTTTTGTGCTTCTGAGCCGGCCCGGAAGCCCTCCTCAGAACTTTCATAACGGCCGACATGCAGCGACTGCTGAATTTCACACTCGGAGCGCTCCTCCTTGGTGCCTGTGCGCCGGGCCTTCCGCCCGCGCCGCCGGTCGCACCGCTGAGCGACGCCATCCCCGACAGTCTCGCATCGTCATCCGAGATCGAGGCCTCCGCCACCGCGCCCCTGGCCGATGTCGTCATGGGCGCGCCCGGAGACGAGGTCGCTTCGCTCGACGCGGACGCCGTCACCTGGGACTTCGACGTCCAGACCTACGCCTCGCATCCCCGAGTCCAGTACTACCTCAACTATTTCCAGGCGATGGCGCCGAGCCGCCTGGCCGTGGTGCTCGAGCGCGGGGCGCGGTACGAGCCGATGATCCGCGAGCGGCTCGCCGCCCAAGGGCTCCCGAGCGACCTGTTCTACCTCGCGATGATCGAGAGCGGCTGGTCCAGCGAGGCCGTGAGCCGTGCCTACGCCGTCGGCATGTGGCAGTTCATGCGGGGCACCGGCCGTGGCTACGGCCTGCGGGTGGACACCTGGGTGGACGAGCGGCGGGACCCGGTCAAGGCGACCGACGCCGCCGCCCGCCACCTGCGCGATCTCCGCGAGCGCTTCGGCTCGCTCTACCTCGCTGCGGCGGCCTACAATGCCGGCGCCGGCACCGTCTCCCGCGGCCTCGGCAGGCTGGAGCCGGCCGAAGAGATGGAAGAGGCTGAGGAGGCGGGGGACGCGGCGTTCTTCCGGCTCGCTGAGACCAGGCTCCTGCGGCACGAGACGCGGGACTACGTCCCCAAGCTGATCGCGGCCGCGATCATCGCGAAGCAGCCGACGCGGTACGGGATCGCCACCTCGCCGGTCCAGCCCTTCGCCTACGACTCGCTGGTCGTGTCCGACGCGACCGGCCTCGACGTGGTGGCCCGGCTGGCGGGCGTCAGCCTGGGCGAGATCAGGGATCTCAACCCCCAGTATCTGCGCCTGGCGACTCCGCCGGGCAGCGAGTCCGTCATCCGCCTTCCGGCGGGCACCGGAGACTCGACGGCAGCCTCCTACCAGCAGCTCCCTGCCGGCGAGCGGGTGCAGTACCTGACCCACGTGCTTCGCCGGCGCGAGCGGATGACGACGGTCGCCGCCAACTACCGCATTCCGCTCGCCGAGCTCCGCGCCGCCAACCCGAAAGTCGGCTCGAGCCCGCGCACGGGCACCCGGCTCGTGGTCCCCACCGTCGCGATCCCCTCCGCGATCGCGATCCGGGCCGCGGATGAGCGCCGGCCGCATCACGCTACCGCGCGCACGCACAAGGTCCGCCGCGGCGAGACCCTGACCGGGATCGCGCGGCGCTATCGGGTCTCGCTCACGGCGCTCAAGCGTGCCAACTCGATCCGCAACGAGCACGCGCTGATGGCCGGCACCCGGCTCCGCATTCCCGGCTGATCGTCATCCTTCACCCCTGAAGGAGTCCGACCCGTGTCCTCCGACACCCGCGCCACTTCGACCCCCACGGCGATCGCGCCCGTCCCCGAGCGGGCAGCTGCCGCCATCCTCGGCTCGATGATCGCCCTGATCCTCGTGCTGATGGCGATCCTGGTGCAGACCACGTGGGTTGACCCCGCGAGCGCCGCCGACGGTCCGACGGTCGAGACCGCGGGCTACGCGCAGCGCTGAGTCCCTTGCGCATCTCCTTCGGTCTCCTGCTCGCGCTCGCGGTCGCCGTCACAGGCGCCCCGCGACCCGACGGCGTCGGCGGCTACGCCGCCATGTCCGTCCGGGACACGGCTCGGCCGTATCTCGAACCGGCCGAGCGGGACGAACGTCCGGCGCTCACGGCATTGCCGGTGGGCGCGGAGATCGACGGCTTCTTGTCCCCCCGCGGGCTGCCGCCCCGGCGAGGCCGGTTCGTGGTGACCGATACGGGGCTCGTCTTCCACTCGACCGACGGTCGGCTGGCCCAGACCTATCCCCTGGTTGGACCGCTGCGCGTCCGCGACGGCCGGCGGTGGCGCGCGCCGGTGATCTCACTGGCCTACCGCGACTCGACCGACGGCCGCTCGGTGTACGTCTTTCGCATGGATGGTGGCGTCTTCGGGACCGAGGCTCCAGGACCGCTGCTGGATCTGGCTGGGCGCCCGAGATGGCTTGACAGCCTGGCCTCGCGCGAGTGGCGGCCGGACCGCCCGCTCGTGAGCCTAAGAGACACGGCGGCCGCGCGAGGGGTCAACCGCCGTCTGGAGCGCAGCACCTATGCCGATTCCCTCTACGCCCTGTTCGGCCGGCCGCATCGCCGGGTCGGGCTGGTGAGCATGCAAGGGCGCGCGGCGGGGCGGCTGGGGGAATACATCACCTCCCGCGACTCGCTCTCGCTGGATCCGGCGCGGATGACGAGCGAGGACCAGCTCCGACACGCCCTGGCGCACGAGCTGGCGCACCGCTGGCAGGCCCGCGCGCCGGCGCAGATCAGCACCATCTGGCAGGACGTGCGAGGGATTCCCGATCCCCGCCGCTACGGACACGGCAATCCGTCGGAGCACCAGGCGGAAGCCGTGGCGTTCGCGGTCCACTTCCTCCAGTCGACCGCGGCGCCCTCCGCGACCGACGGCGCGGCACTGCTGGAGCAGTACGAGCTGCTGGTGCCGGGGACCGGCGCGGTGGCCCGCTACCTCGCCCTGCAGCCGATCTACGCGCAGCACCCCCTCCGCCGACTGCTCACCACGGGCGAGCGGAGCTGAGCCCCCGCCGCTAGCTTATCGGGGTCCCGACTCGAGGGCCCCGTGGATTCCGAGCTCCAGCTCCTGGTTCGTCTCCTGGTCGCGGCCGTGCTGGCCGGGCTTCTCGGCTTCGAGCGCGAGCACGCCAGGAAATCCGCCGGCCTCCGCACCCACATGCTGGTCGGCATCGCCGCCGCGCTCTACACCACGATCGGCCAGCTGTCAGTGGCGGAGATTCCGCCGCACACGGAAGGACTCCGCGCCGACCCGATCCGCGCGGTGCAAGCTGTGGCGATCGGCATCGGGTTTCTCGGCAGCGGCGTGATCTTCGTGAGTCGCAACGAGGACCGGGTGCAGGGCCTCACCACCGCGGCCTCGATCTGGGCGACCGCAGCGATCGGGCTCGCAGCCGGGCTGGAGCACTACGTCCTCGCCGTCGGCGCGACGCTGCTGCTGTTGTTCGTGCTGCGGGTGCTCGCGAGGTTTGATGTGGAGGACTAACGGTAAGGCAGAACATGACTGCGGCTAAGGGCGAAATGAACGGCGCCGGCGAAGCGCATATGCATGCTTCCCGGCGCAGCCTCAAGATCAAGAACGGCAGCGGTAGCCCAGGCGACCGCCATCACTTCCACAGAGCCACTGGTCGGATTTGAACCGACGACCGCTCGATTACGAATCGAGAGCTCTACCCCTGAGCTACAGTGGCTGGCCAGCAATGAGGGGGCGCGTGTGGAACGCGCCCCCGATTCGCGATGCCCTGGCGCGGATTCGAACCGCGACGCCTTTCGGCACTACCCCCTCAAGATAGCGTGTCTACCAGTTTCACCACCAGGGCGTGCGGCGAGCAAGATAGCGGCCGGAGAAGGGCGAAGCAACCCCCTTTGCTCTAGGGGTAACTTCTTGCCTGCCTTGATACTAGCCCACCTCAGGGGAACGTCACGATCAGGCTGTAGGGGCTGCCGCTTACGTTCGCGCCACCCAGTGTCACCGTCACCGCGTGGGTGGCGACCGACAGGGTGAAGGACGGGATAGCGAGGGTGTAGGTCCCGTTGCTTTGGTCGGTCAGCGACTGCGGCGCACCGTCGATCTGGAGCTCCACCGGGTCGCCGCCGTGCCCGACCACGTTGCCGAACCGGTCCCGGATCACGACGGTGATCGTGAACGCGTTGAAAATGGAGACCGACCCCGGCACGTCGGCGGAGCTCTGCCCTGCATCCGACGCCGCCGGCTGGACCTGTGTCGCGAACGGCGAGCCGACCAGCGGGCCACCCGATACCACCACCGTCACCTGGTCCGTGCCCGCCGTCTCCGGCGTATAGCTCACCGTGTACCGACCGCCGCCCTCGTCGCGCGCGCCCACCCCACCCACGTTGTTCGCGCCACCGATAGTGACCGCGATCGCGCTGGCGCGCGCCGGCGTCGGATTCCCCAACGCGTCCTTGAGCTGGATCTCGATGGTGGTCTTCTCGCCGGCGTGACCGGTCGCAGGCACGGATGCCGTACTGGTCGCGGCGGAGGGCGGACCCGCTTGCACCGTGACCGTGGCGGCCTGCTCCAGCTGGATCCCGTTCGCGGTGGCCGTCACGCTCCGCGTCCCCGCGGTCGTGGAGCTGAGCTGGCCCGAGGCGACCCCGTTCGCGTCCGTCGGAACGCTCGGCTGGGTGAGCGTGTTGCCGCTGCCGTCTACCGCGAGCGCGACCGCCACGCCCGCGATCGCGTTGCTGAACTGATCCCGCACCCGAACGGTGATGGTCGTGGCGCTCGCGCCGTTCGAGGCGGTGATCGTCTCGGGCGAGGCCTCCACCTCACTGGCGCTCGGGCTCACGACTCCGGGGGTCGAGCTCGCGCTGAACACTACCGGGCTGCCGCTCAGGGACTGGCCGGAGACTTCGGCCGAGAGCTCGTTCTCCCCCACGGTGTGGCCAAGCGTCCACTGATTCACCGCGGCGACGCCGTCGGCGTCGGTCACCGGCGTCTCTCCCACCACCGTCCCCTCGCCCTTCGTCACCGTGAACGTGACCGGGATCCCTGGGAGGGGCGTGCCTTCGGCGTCGCGCACCCGGGCCGACGGCGCGATCGGCACCGGCTGGCCGGCCGCGGCGGTCTGGTCGTCTCCCGCGACCAGCTCCATCGAGGCCGGTGCGCCGGCACCAAGGGCAATCGGAGCAGAGGTAGCCGGCGCGAAGGCTTCGGCGGCGAAGATGAGCCGCCGCGTCCCCGGCGAGCCGTGGATCGCCAGATCGGTGAACGCCACCTCCCCGCCGGCGTTGCTGGTAGCCGTAGTCGTGCCGCTCAGCGTCCCTCCACCCGAAGCGATCGCCACCGTCACGACGACGCTCTCGCGAGCGATCGGGGTGCCGTCCGCGTCTTGGAGCTGCAGCGTGGGCTGAGGGTCCAGCGGGACGCCGGAAACGGCGAGGGCCTGCAGTCTGGAGGTGATCACCAGCCGCGCGGTGAGTGCGGTGCTGGTGAAAATCACCGTATCGACACCCTCGACCGTGGCGACGGTGAAGTAGGTGGTCGGC
>DATLHD010000060.1:0-3593 GCA_035540075.1 Gemmatimonadales bacterium | reverse complement strand
ATCGTCGAGGAGCTGGAGGACGACGACGCGGCCGACATCCTCCGTGAGCTCGAGCCCGAGGCGCAGGAGGCGATCCTCCAGGAGGTAGAGGACCGCGCCGAAGTCGAGCGGCTGCTCAAGTACGAGGAGGAGACGGCCGGCGGCCGGATGACGACGCACCTCGTCACCGTGCGCGACACCGCGACCGCGGCCGACGCGCTGGAGGAGATCCGCCGGCAGTCGGAGGAGGTAGAGGATTTCTACCAGGTGTTCGTGGTGGACGGCGATCGACGACTGGTAGGCATCCTGCCGTTCAAGAGCCTGGTCGTGAGCCGGCCCGAACGGCAGATCCGCGAGTTCATGGAGCCGGCGGACATCTCGGTCAAGCCGGATCTGGACCAGGAAGAAGTCGCCCGGCTGATGGCCCGGTACAACCTGCCCAGCGTCGCGGTGGTGGACGACACCGGACGGCTGCTCGGTCGGGTGACGTTCGACGACGTGATCGACGTGGTCGAGGCGGAGACCACCGAGGACCTGCTCAAGTTCGGCGGCGTCTCGCCGGACGAGGAGCTGGCCGCTCCCTGGACCGATTCGGTGAGGAGCCGGCTGCCCTGGCTCTACGTGAACCTGCTCACCGCGTTCCTCGCCGGCGGCGTGGTCTACTGGTTCCAGGACACGCTCCAGCGCACCGTGATTCTCACGGTGTGGATGCCGATCATCGCCGGCATGGGTGGCAATGCCGGCACCCAGGCGCTCGCGGTGACGGTGCGGCGCCTGGCCCTCGGCCTGATTCCGGAGCACCGCCTGCTCGGGGTGGTGGGCAAGGAGGTGCTGGTGGGCGTCACCAATGGGCTGGCGGTGGGAGTCGTCGTCGGGCTCGTCGCCGCGCTGCTCGGCGAGCATCCGATGCTCGGGTTGGTGGTCTTCATGGCGATGACGGTGAACCTCCTGGTGGCCGGGTTCGCCGGCGCCTTCATCCCCATCGTCCTGGAGCGCTTTGGCGTGGACCCGGCGATCGCGTCCTCCATATTCGTCACCACCTTCACCGACACCTTCGGGTTCCTGCTGCTGCTCGGCCTCGCGGGATGGCTGTTGCTCTGAGGGCGCGCTGAGTGCGCGTTCTCGTCGTCTTCAGCCGGCTCTTCCCCTTCGCCGTCGCCTTTCTGCGCGATCGCCGCCGCTTCATCCTCTTCGGCCGCCCGCTCCGGCGAGACGATGAGCGACACCGACGTCGAGCGGCACGACTCACCCGCACCCTCGCGGATCTCGGCCCCGCCTTCATCAAGCTGGCCCAGGTCTTCGCTGCCCGCGCCGACCTCCTGCCCGAACCTTACCTCTCCGCCCTGGGCACGCTGACCGACCAGGTGCCCCCGCTGCCGCCGGGGGTCGCCGAGCAGGTGATCCGGGCGGAGTTGGAGGATGTGCCGGCCGCCATCTTCGACCGGTTCGATGCCGAGCCGCTCGCCGCGGCCTCGCTGGGCCAGGTGCACCGCGCCGCCTACCATGGCCGCGAGGTCGTGGTGAAGGTGCTCCGCCCCGGCGTGGAGGAGGTGGTCAGGCGCGATCTGGACGTCTCCTTCCGCATCCTCTTTCTGCTCAACCTGCTCTTCCCCGGCCATCAGGTCCGCGCGATGACCGCGATCGTGAGCGAGTTCTCCAAGCGGATCTCGGACGAACTCGACTTCAGGGTGGAGGCCCGCAACGCGGCGACCCTGAAGCGGAACTTCGCGGCCGATTCCAGAGTCGTCGTGCCGGAGGTCGTCGGCGACCTGATCCGGCGGCGGGTATTGGTGCTCGAGTACCTGGAGGGCACCCGGATCGATCGGCTGCACGACCGCCTCGAGTCCGGCGAGCTGCGGCTCGACCGGCTGATGACGACGCTGGCGGAGATGTACCTCAAGATGATGCTGGAGGACGGCGACTTTCACGCCGATCCGCACGCGGGGAACCTCCTGGTGGACCCCCAGGGGCGCCTGGTGCTGCTCGACTTCGGCATGGTGCTCCAGGTGGAGCGGGAAACGCGCCGACGGCTGGTGGGCGCGGTGATCGCCGCGGCCCGGCAGGATGTGGATGGGTTGATCAACGCCTTCTACGAGCTGGGCATCCTCGACCCCGACGTGGACCGCGGCACCGTGCGGGACGCCGCGCGCAGCCTGATAGCGATCACGATTCGGCAGGACGTGTCCCATCGGCAGATCCAGCAACTCGTCGAGGAGGTGCTCCGGACCTTCTACGAGTGGCCGCTGATGCTGCCCTCGAACCTGGTGTACTTCGGGCGCGCGGCGGTGCTGGTGGAGGGCATCGGGCTGCGCTACGACCCGGAGTTCAACGCGCTGGCCGTCACCCGGCCGGTGGTGGCGCGCTCGGCCGGGCGGCTGATCCAGGGGGTGATGGAACAGGATCCCCGGGTGCGGATTACCGACTGGACCCAGGAGGCGATCGGGGCGGTGCGCACGCTGCGCGACCTGGTCCGACGGCTGGAGCGCGACGAGCTCCGGGTCCGCTCGCACCCGCGAGACACGCTGGAGCTCCAGCGCTTCCTGGCGCAACAGGTCCGCCGCGCGCTCCTCGCCCTGTTCGCGTTCACGGTGGCGGTCATCACCAGCGTGCTCTATCTCGCGACCCGCCGCCTCGCGATCCTGGTCCCCGGGTTGGTGCTCGCGTTCGGGATGTTCCTGGTGATCTTCGTGCTCCCCGGGCACCTGTTCCAGAACCCGCTGCGCTTCCGGCGCAAGTGGCCGGGGACGTGAACTCCCCGGTGTCATCCCGAGGGTACCAAGCCCTCGGGTTCGCTCGGGATGGCATCGAGTGCTAGTCCCCAAGCTCGTCACCACCCTCCGGAACTACACTCGCCAGCAGTTCGCCGCCGACGTCGTTGCCGGGGTGATCGTCGGGGTAGTGGCGCTTCCGCTCGCGATCGCCTTCGCCATCGCCAGCGGCGTCACGCCCGACCGCGGCCTCTACACCGCCGTCATCGCGGGATTTCTGGTATCGGCGCTCGGCGGCTCGCGGGTGCAGATCGGCGGGCCCACCGGCGCCTTCGTGGTGATCGTCTACGGGATCGTGCAGCGATATGGGGTGGACGGGCTCCTCGCGGCCACGCTCATGGCCGGCGTCATCCTGCTGATCCTCGGCTTTGCGAGGCTCGGCGGTGCGATCAAGTTCATTCCCTTTCCCGTGGTCACCGGCTTCACCGCGGCCATCGGCGCCCTGATCGCCATCCAGCAGCTGCGGGATGCCTTGGGCCTCGAGATGGAGGCGCCGCCCGCGGAGCTGGTCGAGCGCCTCGCCGCCTACGCGGAACGGATGGGGACCGTGAACCCCTACGCCGTCGGGCTGACGGTCTTCACCCTGCTGACGCTCGCGTTCTGGCCGCGGCTCAGCCGCCGCGTTCCGTCACCGCTGGTCGCCCTGCTGGCCGGCACTGCGGCCGCCCAGCTGCTGGACCTGCCGGTCGAGACCATCGGGGCACGGTTCGGCCACATCCCGTCCTCACTGCCGTCGCCGGCCCTGCCGTCGATCTCCTTCGCCGAGCTCCGGGAGCTGGTGGGCCCCGCGCTCGCGATCGCCACGCTGGGCGCAATCGAGTCGCTCCTGTCGGCCGTCGTGGCCGA
>DATLHD010000059.1:0-12959 GCA_035540075.1 Gemmatimonadales bacterium | reverse complement strand
ACGTGGAGCTGATCTACGCCCTCTCGAACGACCTGCCCTTCGCCGACATCAAGAATTCGAGCGGGGCGTTCGTGACCCCGTCGCTCGAGAGTGTGACCGCCGCCGCCGGAGCCGATCGACTGGTAATTGATCTGCACGCCGGTCTGCTTGCTGTAGGCATCGAACCACTTGGTGTAGATCGGGTTCGGGAACGTCGCTCCGGCCCCGGTGAGGGTCTGTGCGCCGAGGGGCGCCGCGAGCGTCAGTGCGCCGGCGATCGCGAGTCGAAATGTCCGCATGGTGCTCGTTTCCTCAGTTTGGTGTCCGCGGCCGGGACAGGCTAGAAGCTCACCGCCAGCATGCTGCGCACGCCGCTGATGTCCTCCAAACCCTCCGCCTGGAAGTCTTGCCGCTCGTAGGCGATCCGGAACCAGGCCTTGCTGGACATGTAGATGCCGATCCCGGCAGTGATGACCGTGGCGCCGTTGTCGTCCGTGTCCGTGTCCGGATCCGCCAGGTCCACCCGGGCGAAAGGCTCGATCGCATAGAGCCAGGCCGTGGGACTGTTCGAGCGAATGTTATAGGCGGCGAGGCCCTGCATGCCGCGCATCTTCAGCTTGGCGGCCGAGTTGTTGTCGCCCTCGAGGTACTCGGCCAGAACGTACAGGCCCTCGTCTCCTACCTTCCCCCACTGGGCGTCGACGTCAAACGCCGTGTTGGTGAAGTTGGAATCGGGGATGTCGCCCACCGTGACGATTCCATCGTGGGTGAACCACGAGGCACCCACGTCGAGCTTTTGGGTGACGGCCGCCGTGGCGCGGCCGCCGAAGCTCTTCTTGTCGTTCACGTCGTTCAGGCTCTCGCCCTGCCCGTTGTAGGCGCCGAACTTGACGGTAATCAGCCGCACGTCGTCCAGCTTGTGCTCCAGCCTCAAGCTCGCGCCCACGTCGTGGGAGAGATAACCGGCGCCGCCGAACAGGTCGTTCGATGCGAGCGGGAGGAGTCCCTGACCCGCTCCGCGCTCGATCGACGGCAGGTTGGTGGAGCTGGTGAGCTCATAGCGGCTGAAAGGCCGCTTCTCCTGGCCCGCGCGGAAGTAGATCGAGGACTTGTTCACCGCCTTGGTGAAGCGGACGTCGATCCAGGCATCGCGGAGCCTGAGCCCGCTGCGCCCTGTCGTGCGGCATGTGATGATGGGCGTGCCTCCCCCCGCGGGCACCGGGGTGGAGGTGCAGGTGGTGCTGACGCTCGACAGGTTCCGGCCGCCCTCGAACGATGGCTGGATGAAGACTGTGACGTTTTCGGAGATCTCGCCCCGGGCCTCGATCCGGGCCCGGCGCGTAAAGATGTTGCTGTTCGGACCGACCCCCACCGGGGCGTAGAAGTCGTTGTCGAAGTAGTAGATCTGCTCCTGGAGTCGCCCCGCGAGTTTGACGTTGGGATAGCTCGCCTGAGCCGACGCACTGCTCGCGAGCGCCAAGGAAAGGAGGGTGACAGCGAGTGTTCCGCGAGCGAGAGCGTGCATGCGCGCCTTCCTTGTTCACAGTGGTCGCCTGCCCTGATTAGCCGCCCCGAAGAAGCCGGAAGCCCGTCACGAACCGCACTCCGGTTTGTAACGAAGAGGTAAAGCGCCGGTCCCGGAACGGGATCGGCGATGGTCCGGATCGCGACCGAGTGGGGCCTGAGCCGGCGGCTGGCTCGAGGCGCCAGGCACACCGCGGAGCCGCTGAGCTGGGACCAGGAGATCGAGCGACTGGAGCGGAGCTATCGCGAGGTGTTGGCGCGGTCAGCGCCGGCAGGGTCGACCGACCGGGGCGAGGCCGTGGTCAACCTCTGACGTGCTCAGGCGTCGGGGAACCAGCAGGTGACCGTCGTACCCATGCTCCGCTCGCTCTCGGCGGAGATCCGGCCGCCATGCGCCTCCACTAGGTGTTTCACGATGGCGAGTCCCAGGCCGGTGCCTCCTTCGTCGCGAGACCGCGAGCTATCCGCCCGGTAGAACCGCTCGAAGATCCTCGGTAAGTGCTCGCGGGTGATGCCCGTGCCGTTGTCATGCACGGCGAGGGCAATCCCGTTCCCCTCCCGTCGGCCGAGGCAGCTGATGCCCCCACCGGCAGGCGTGTGACGGAGCGAGTTCTCCAGCAGGTTGGTGAGCACCTGCCGCACGGCGTCGTGGTCGGCGCAAATCTTCTCGGCGCCGGGCTCCACCTGCACCCCGAACTCCACCTGCCGCGCCTCCGGCCGGGCGCTCACCTCGGTCCACGCTTCGCGCGCCGCGCCTGCGACATCGATCTCGGTGCGCGTCGGCTGCCAGTGTCCCGACTCGATGCGGGAGAGGTCGAGCAGGTCGTCCACCAGCCGCTGCATCCGGCGGGCGTTCCCCAGGATCGTGCCGAGGAAAACCCGCGCCATCTCCGGGTCCGGCGGAAGCGAGAGCAGCGTCTCGGCGTAGCCCGAGATCGAGGTGAGCGGCGTCTTCAGCTCGTGCGACACGTTGGCCACGAAGTCGCGGCGCACCGCCTCCAGGCGCCGGAGCTCGGTCAGATCGTGCATGACGAGCACCGCGCCGCCTGCCGGCAAGGGCCGCGCGTTGAGCAGCACCGAGCGGCCGTCGAGGTCCACCTCCCGATCCTGAACCGCGGTTCCCTGCAGCACGGCACTTACCACCTCGCGGGCGGCCTTCACCCGGAACAGCTCGGCGAGGTCGGGCAGCGGATCGAGAGGATCGTAACCCAGGAGACGCCGCGCGGCGGGATTCGCGGTGACGATGCGTCCCCGCTCGTCTGCGGCGACCACGCCCTCCACCATGGACTCCACCAGTGCCGCGCTCTCCGCCTGCTCGCGGCGCAGCTCGTCGAAGCGATCGGCCAGCTGCCGGTGCATCTGGCGCAGGGCCTGGACCAGCGCGTCGATGTCGGGCACGCCCGAGCGGGGAAATCGGGGCGGCGATCCCGCGGCGATCGCACGGGCGGCGGCGGTGATCTGGGTCAGCGGCCGGGCGATGGAGCGGCCGGCGATGAGGGCGAGGAGTGCACCCACCAGCAGCGCGAACAGCGCGGCGCCGACCACCGCCGCCTGTGCCCGGCGCACGACGTCGTCCACCTGTCGCAGGTCCGCGGCGACCCGGATCGCGCCGGGCCCGCCGGGGACGGCGACGTACAGCAGCGAGCGGCCCACCGTCTCGCTGTGGCGGGTGGCGACCCCGATACGGCCCTGGAGTGCCTCGCGGACTTCCGGCCGGTCGAGGTGATTCTCGATCGCGGGCAGCGGGCCGGGAGGGAAATCGCTGTCCGCTCTCACCCGGCCGGTGGAATCCACCAGGGTGATGCGCCGGTTGCCCTGGTTGGCGGCGAGCCGCCGCACGCTCTCACTCCACTCGATGGAATCGGGCGGGAGCGCCTCCCGGATGAGCACCGCCTCGCTCTCCAGCGACTGCTCGATGTCACCCACCAGGTCGCGCCGCAGGGAGCGCTCCGCCACGAAGAGGAGGACCGCCACCGCGAGCACCAGCACCAGCAACGTGCCCGCGACCAGCCGGGTGGCGAAGGTCACCGGGCGCGGACTCCCCGCTCCGTTCCCCTGAACCGGTAACCGAAGCCGCGCACCGTCTCGATCAGCTTCCCGGCATCGCCCAGCTTGGTGCGGAGCCGCTGGACGTGCATGTCCACCGTCCGAGTCTGGATGTCGGGCTGCGCCTCCCAGACCGTCTCCAGCAGCTGCGGGCGGGTCTGTACCCGTCCCCGCCGCTCGACCAGTGTGAGCAGCAGCTTGTACTCCGTCGCCGTCAGGCTCAGCTCCTCGCCGGCGACGGTGGCGCGATGGGCGGAGCGGTCGATGCTGATCGGCCCGGCGGCAAGACTGGAGCCCGCCGTGACGGGCGGCGCCGCCAGCCGGCGGAGCAGCGCGCGCACCCGAAGCGAGAGCTCCTGGGGCGAGAACGGCTTGGTGAGGTAGTCGTCGGCGCCGAGCGTGAGACCGCGGATGCGGTCGGTCTCCTCCCGCCGGGCGGTGAGGAGGATGACCCCCACGTCCTTGGTCTCCTCCCGCTTCCGCAGCTCGGCCAGAATGTCGTAGCCGGAGATGCCGGGGAGCATCAGGTCGAGAATGACGATGTCGGGCTTCTCCTCCCGTGCGGCCTTGAGCGCGTCGGGGCCGTTGGCGGCGGTGGAGACCCGGAAGCCCGCCTTGGCGAGGTGATAGGCCACCAGCGCCGTGATGTCGGGCTCGTCGTCCACCACGAGAATGCGATACGTCATGTCGGCCTCCTGGCGCGGGGCGTCGTCTTCGACATCAGCGGCTCCTGCACCCGCGCGTCGGTATGCGACCGGCTCCGAAGGGCGGCGCGCTCCCGCTCCGCCCGCAACCCGGCGTCGTCCCGGATCAGGGCGTCGAGGATCGCGGAAACCAGACGGCCGGGGGTGCCGGCGTCGCGACGCAGACGGTAGAGCACGAACTGCGCGATGGGCGTGTCGCGCACCAGCTCGGCCTTCCGGAGCACCTGGAGGTGACGGGAGACCGTGGGCTGGGGCAGGTCGAGCACTTCCTGCAGGTCGGAGACGAAGAGGGGGGCCGCGGCGAGGCAGTTAAGGATCCGGAGCCGGGTGGGCTCCGCGACGGTGAGGAGGATCTCGGTCGCCGTGGGGGCGCTCATATGCGCCGGAACATATATACGGCTAGGAGAATGGACAAGCCCTGAATCGTGCAGGCGTTGGCACTCGTGCACGCGCGACAACTGGCACGGGAGTCGCTTCTCCCTGCATCGGCGCCGAGCGCGACGGCTCGCCACGAGCCACGCAAGCAGCGCTATCCTCCACCGAGTCGACACGATGACAAGCAGAAACCTCGCCGGCGCCCTCGCTGTGGGCGCGACGCTGTGGCTTTCGGGCTGCGGCGACTCCGCCACGGCCCCCGTGGACAAGTCCCCAGTGATGACGAGCGCCGACGAGACCGCGGCGGCTACGGCCGCGGTGACGGCGCTGGCGGACACAGTCCGCCAGCTGGCGGCCGCACAGGGCATCACCGCGCTCGCCAAGCCCGCCGCGGTTCGGCCGGCGCTGTCGCTGCTCGGGCAGGCGCTCGCCTTCGACAAGGAGCTGAGCGGCAACCGCGACATTTCCTGCATGACCTGCCACCTCAGCCGCACGGCCACGGTGGATAGCCGCAGCGTGGCGATCGGGCAGGGCGGCACCGGCGTGGGCACCGCACGGGTGCACCCGCAGGGGCGGTTCGTGCACCGCAGTGCGCCGGCGCTCTTCAATCTTCACGCGCTGAGCACGCTCACCTGGGACGGCAGGGTCTTCGTGGACAAGAACGGCGTGGTGAGGACGCCGGGGGCGAACCTGCAGGCTCACCAGCGGGCGGTCCTGGAGTGCGGCACGGCGTCGGCGCTGCCGATGTTCCCGGTGCTCTCGCGTCCCGAGATGCGCGCCGAGACGGGAAACGAGCTCGCCGCCATCACCGATGACAAGCACCAGCGGGTCTGGAAGTTTCTCATGCGGCGTCTGGGAGCGATCCCGGAATACCGCACCATGTTCATGAACGCGTATCCGACCGCGATCTCCTTCGACAGCCTCAATTTCGCCCACGCCGGCAACGCGATGGGCTGCTGGATCACGAGCGTGTTCAGCGCCACTAACACGCCGTGGGACCGGATGCTGGCCGGGGACAACGACGCGATGACGGAGACCCAGCTCCTCGGGGCGAAGGCCTTCCTCGGCACGGCGCGCTGCTCCCAGTGCCACAACGGCCCGCTCTTCACCGACCGGCTCTTCCATAACGTGGCGACGCCGCAGGTCGGCCCCGGCTTCGGCAACGGCACTGATGGGCACGACGACTTCGGCCGCGAGCGGCAGACGGGGGTTGCCACTCAGCGCTACCAGTTCCGGACGCCGCCTTTGCGCAACGTCGAGCTGACGGGCCCCTACGGTCACGACGGCGCGATCGTGAGCCTGCGCGCCTGGGTGGACCACTACAGCCAATCGGACGTGAAGCTCCGGGCGTACGACGTGGGCCAGCTCGAGCCGCTGCTCCAGAGCACGCTCCAGCCGACCACCGCGGGCATTCTGCAGACCCGGGACACGCGGCTCCGGACTCTCGTCATCCCGCCGGAGACGGTGGACCAGATCACGGAGTTTCTGAAGGCACTCACCGATCCCGCCTCCCGTGATCTGGGCCGGTTCGTTCCGCTACGGGTCCCGAGCGGGCTCACGATCGACAGCGGCTTCTAGGCGGGGGAGCCGGCGCCCGGTATCTGCGTCACCGTGCCGGGTGCGGGACGGGTTATACTGGTCTTCTATGACGACTCTTCGCCCGGCCCTCGTCGCGCTCGCAGGCCTCCTCTGGGCCTGCGGCGACGACGGTGGAAATCTCCAGGGCAACAACCCTCCCGCCGTCGCGCAAGTGACGGTGGAGGGGTCCGCCACCACAATCGCAGTCGGCGATAGCGTCCAGCTCCAGGCGGTCGCCCGCGACGCCGACGGCAACGCGCTCGAGGACCGCACCGTGGAGTGGGCCAGCGCGAACACCGCCGTCGCCACGGTATCGGCATCCGGGATGGTCACCGGACTGAGCGCGGGCGAGGCCCCGATCAGTGCAACCGTCGATACCGTCAGCGGCACGCTCGCGATCACGGTGTCCTCCACCCCTCCACCTCCGCCTCCACCACCTCCGCCGCCCCCGCCGGGCGAGGCTGGTCTCGAGCGGATCGCGAGCGGTCTGGAGTTCCCCATGGGCCTCACCGCGCCGCGAGGCGATGCCCGGCTCTTCGTGCTCGAGCGGGCGGGAACGATCCGAATCATTCAGAACGGTGAGCTTCTCCCTGAGCCGTTCCTCGATCTCACCGGCAGGGTCTCGCAGGAGGCGGAGCAGGGATTTCTCAGCCTCGCCTTCTTCCCCGACTACGCCACCAGCGGTCGGTTCGTGGTGCATTTCAGCGACCGCCAGGGCAACTCCCAAATCCTGCTGTTCCATGTATCTGCCGACCCGAACCGCGCCGACCCGGCCTCCGAGACCCCGGTCCTGAGCGTGGAGCAGCCGAGCAACGTCCACAACGGGGGCCAGATGGCGTTCGGCCCCGACGGCATGCTCTACATCGGTCTGGGCGACGGCGGGTCCGATAACGGCAACGACGAGGGTCGCGCTCAATCGCTCGCGGACCTGAACGGATCAGTGCTGCGAATCGACGTGTCGGCCGGCTCGGGTTACTCGGTGCCCGCCGACAACCCGTTCGTAGGGACGGCCGGAGCACGTACGGAGATCTGGAGCTATGGCCTGCGGAATCCCTGGCGCTTCAGCTTCGATCGCGCGAACGGCGACCTGTATATCGGGGAGGTCGGCCGAGCCCACTGGGAGGAGATCAACCGCGCCCGTGCGGCCGATGGCGCGGGACGGGGCGTGAACTACGGCTGGAGTGTGATGGAAGGACCGGATTGCCAGCATCGGGAATGCGACCAGACCGGACTCACGCTGCCGACTGTGACGTACAACCATCAGACCGGCTGCGCGGTCATCGGTGGCTATGTCTATCGCGGGCAGGCGCTGCCGTCGCTGCAGGGCCAGTATCTCTTCGGCGATTTCTGCCTGGGCTGGGTGAAGAGCTTCGCGGCGGATGCCGAGTCGCCCGAGGCCGTGGACCGACCCGCGCTTAGTCCGGGAGAGCCCATCACCAGCTTCGGCGAGGACGACGCCGGCGAGCTCTACATCATGACCGTGAGCGGGAGCGTGCTCAAGATCGCGCCGCAGTAAATCGACGGGCGTCCGGTATCTGCATCACAGTGCCGGGCGCGGCACGGTAGTACTGATCGTCCATGAGCACTCCGCAGCGCACCGCCGTCCTCGGGCTCGCCTGCTTCCTCTGGGCCTGCGGCGACGACGGTGGGAATCTCCAGGACAACAATCCCTCCAGCGTCGCCCAGGTGACGGTGGGGGCCCCCGCCACCACCATCGGGGTCGGCGATAGCGTCCAGCTCCAGGCGGTCGCCCGTGACGCCGACGGCAACGCGCTCGAGGACCGCACAGTGGAGTGGGCCAGCGCGAATACCGACGTCGCCATGGTATCGGCGTCCGGGGTGGTCACCGGGGTAAGCCCAGGTGAGGCCCAGGTCAGCGCGACCGTGGACACTGTCGCCGGAACGATCGGGATCACGGTGTCTTCCACCGAGCCTCCACCGCCAGGCAACGGCACCCCGGGTCTGGAACGAATCGCGAGCGGTCTCGCTTTCCCGCTGGGTCTTACCTCGCCTCCTGGCGACCGGCGACTCTTCGTCGTGGAGAAGGGCGGGACGATCCACATCATCCAGAACGGAGCCGTCCTCCCCCAGCCCTTCCTGGACATCTCCGGGCAGGTCTCGGGCAGGGCGGAACAGGGACTCCTCGGACTCGCATTCTTCCCCGATTATGCCTCCAGTGGCCGCTTCATCATCCACTACACGGATCTCCAGGGTGACACCCGGGTGTCGGTCCTCCATGTCTCCCAGGATCCGAACCGGGCCGACGCGAGCAGCGAGACCGCCATCCTCAGCGTGAGACAGCCGGGTCCGGCCCACAACGGCGGCCAGATCACCTTCGGTCCCGATGGCATGCTCTACATCGGGCTGGGCGACGGCGGATCCACCAATGGGGCCGACGATGGACGAGGCCAGTCACTCGGGGATCTGCTCGGAGCGATCCTGCGGGTCGACGTCTCGTCCGGCTCGGGGTACACCGTGCCCGGTGACAATCCGTTCGTCGCGACCGCGGGTGCCCGGCCGGAGATCTGGAGCTACGGGCTCCGCAACCCCTGGCGCTTCAGCTTCGATCGCGCGACCGGCGACCTTTACATCGGCGACGTAGGCGAGACGGATTGGGAGGAGGTCGACCGGGCCCGCGCCGCCGACGGCGCGGGGCGGGGCCTCAACTACGGCTGGAGCATCATGGAAGGGGAGGAGTGCCAGCGTGCGGGATGCGATCCGACCGGTCTCACGCCGCCGACCGTCGTCTACGGCCACGACGAGGGCTGCTCGATCGTCGGCGGGTACGTCTACCGCGGTCAGGCCGTGCCATCGTTGCGGGGGCAGTACCTCTTCGGCGACTTCTGCCAGGGCTGGGTGAGGAGCCTCGCGGCGGACGGCTCATCGTCCGCAGCCGTGGACCAGCCAGCGTTGAGTCCGGGAGACAACATCACCAGCTTCGGCGAAGACGACGCCGGCGAGCTCTACATCCTGACCGCGAGCGGGGGCGTGTTCAAGATCGTGCCGCGGTAGACCCGCCCGCCTATATTCCCCCGCGATGCTCTCGCTTCTCTTCGCAGCATCGCTCTTCGTTACCCAAGCTCCGGACACCGCCCACGTCGTGCTCGTCGCGACGACCGACGTGCACGGCCGCGCCACCGCGTGGGACTACCTCACGGAGCGCGCCGCGCCGGGCGGGCTCACGCGCGTGGCCACAGTGGTCGACTCGCTCCGCCGGCGGTTCCCGGGCCAGGTAGTCGTGCTCGACGCCGGCGACATGCTCCAGGGCAACGCCTTCGCCGCCTACCAGGCGCGCCAAGGGCGAGGACAGCCGAACCCCATCGTCGAGGCCATGAACCTGGTCGGCTACGATGCCGCCACCCCGGGCAACCACGATTTCGACTGGGGCGTACCGGAGCTGGAGCGGGCGCTGGCCGACGCCGCCTTCCCCTACGTGAGCGCGAATCTCTTCCGGGTGCCGTCGGACAGCCTCCTGGTCAGCCCCTTCCGGGTGCTGCGGCGGGGGCCGATCCGCGTGGGCGTCACCGGATTCACCACGCCCGGCGTGATGGTGTGGGACGGGGACCGTCTTCGCGGGAAGATCCGCGTCGAGCGGATCGAGGCGGCCGCGGGCCGCACGTTCGCGGACATGCGGCGCTCCTCGGACCTCGTCGTCGCCCTTGCCCACAGCGGGGTCGCCGGACCGTCGAGCTACGACACGACGGGCGTCGGCGCCGAGGACGTGGCTGGCAGCTTCGCGACGATGAAGGCACGTCCCGACGTCGTGATCGTCGGGCACTCGCACGCTGAGATTCGCGACTCCACGCTTGGCGAGGTGCGGTACGTCCAGCCGAAGCCGTATGCGGCATCGGTGGCTGTCGTGCACGTGGACATGGTGCGCCCGCGCGGTCGCGAGTGGCAGGTCGGACGCATCCGCTCCGAGCTGGTCTCCACCGCGGAGGTGACCCCGTCCGCGGTCGTGGAGCAGAGGCTCCGCCCGGCGCACGACGCGGTGCGCGCGTGGGTGGGCGAGGCGATAGGCATGGCGATCGCGCCGATGCCCGCCGCGACGGGCCGCGCGATAATCACGCCGGTGGTGGACTGGATGCTCGACGTCCAGCGCCGCCGGGCGGGCGCGACCCTCGCCGCGGGGCCGGTCTTCGACCTGCGAGCCGGTTTCCCAGGCGACACCATCCACCGGCGCGACCTGCTCCGCCTCTATCCCTATGAGAACACTCTCCGCGCCGTGAAGATCTCCGGCGCGCAGCTCAAGGACTACCTCGAGCGCAGTGCCCGATACTTCCGGGTGGACGCCGCGGGCAGGATCTCGATCAACGACTCGATGCCGGGGTACGACTTCGATCTGGTGCGCGGCGCGCGGTACGACATCGACCTCCGGCAGCCGATCGGCAGCCGGATCCGGAACCTCGCCGTCGGAGACCGACCGGTCGCGCCATCGGACAGCTTCACGATGGCGCTCAACAGTCACCGTCAGAGCGGCGCGGGGGGCTACTCGATGGTGGCGCACGCCCCGGTGGTCTACGATCGCGGGGAGTGGATCCGGGAGCTGTTGGAGGAAGATCTCGCCCGGCACAAGCTCGACCCGCTTCACGTCGTCCCCTCGAACTGGCGGATCGTGCCCGAGATGGCGGAGAAGGCCGTCTTCAAGATCTACGGGATCGAGCTCGCACCGCTGCCGGTTTCCCGCGGTGACAGCTTGCTCCTCCGCGTCTTCGGCACCGCCGGGCTGCACGGCCGGCTCGAATCGGCCGGCGCGCTCGCGCACGCGATGGACAGCCTCGCCGCCTGGTGCGAGTGCCCCACGCTGCGCCTCGATGGCGGCGGCGCCGTCACCGGTCGCGCCGAGGTGCCGGTGCTCAACGGCATGGGGCTCGCCGCCTCGGCGCTGGCCGAGCGCGACTTCGACCGGTCCGCCGACTCGCTGCCGAAGCGTGTCGCCGAGTCGCGGTTCACCTGGCTCGCCGCCAACGTGTTCGACAGCGCCACGGGGCGCCGCCCGGCGTGGCTCGCTCCTCGCACCATCCTCGACACGGCGGGCCTGCGGGTCGCGGTCCTCGGCTACGTCACCCCCGACACCAAGCAGCGCCAGCCGCCGGAGCGCACCGCCGGGCTCCGGTTCGGCGCCGGCGAGCTGGGTCTCCACGCGGCGCTCGCCGAAGCGCGGGCGGCGAAGCCGTCGCTCACCATTCTCATCGTCCACGCCGGCGACGAGGAGTTGCTCCACCTGGCCGGGGAGCTTCGCGGCAGTGGGGTCGGTCTCATCCTCGGCGGCGATGGTGTGGATACAGTTCAGACTAGAATCGCCGGCATACCGGTGTTGGGTGTCGCGGGCCCTGGATCGCTGGCGATCGCCGATCTGGTGAAGACCGCGGCAGGCGGAGTGGAGGTCCAGACCAGCATCGAGCGGATCGATCCGGGCCCGGCACCGCCGGGCACGCATATCGCCGCCACGCTGGATACCTTCACGCGCCGGCGAGACAGCCTGGCGCGCCGGCCGGTGGCGCAGCTCAAGAGTCCCCTCACGCGCACGGGGAGCGAGCACGCGTTGGGTGGCATGATCGCGGAGGCGCGGCGCAACCTGGCCCGGGCGGATCTCGGCCTCGTGCGGGAGGCCTCCATTTACGCGGACCTGCCGGCAGGCCCCGTGACATTGGCTCGACTCAGGGCGGTCGAGCCGGCGGGCGCCGACCTGGTGCGGCTCACCCTGAGCGGCACGCAGGTTCGGGCGCTGCTCGAGCGTGCGCTGGACGCAGGCGACCAGCCCTCCGTCCATCTCGCCGGGGGCGTGGTCCGCTACGATCCGCGCGCGCCGGCCGGGCAGCGCCTGAAGGAGGTCACCCTGGTCGGCGGGAAGAAGGTGAAGGCGAACGAGAGCTACACCCTGGCCACCGACGACGCGACGGCCGCGGGCGCGGGCGGGCTCACCATGCTGGCCGCTGCTCCGGTGGAGCGGGTGGGGTTGCTGGACTCGGAGGCCGTCGCCGCCTACCTTCGGCGCCTCCCCCAACCGGTCGAGGTCGGAGCCTCGTCCGCGTTCCAATCCACCCGTCGCTGAGCGGCCGCATGCGCGTCTTCGTCAACGGGGTTCCACTCGAGGTCGATACCGGCGCGGACGTCCGGGCCGCGGTGCGGGCGCTCGACGCGGAGCTGGAGAGGAAGCTCGCCGCCGGCTCCGCCTACGTGACCGATGCCCGCGGGATCGAGGTGACGCCGGATGCGACGCTCGCCGAGGGCTCGATTCTGCGGGTCGTGGTGAGCGCGCGCCGCACCGCCGAGGAGCGCGATGCTCACGCGTGAGCTGATCGGCCGGCTGCCCAAGGCGGAGCTGCACACCCACCTCGATGCCGCGCTCCGACCGGAGACGATGATCGAGCTGGCCGACGCTGCGGGATTCGCGCTGCCCACACGGGACCCGGTACAGCTCCGCCGCTTCATGCGGGTGGACAACGCGGCCAATCTCGAGGACTATCTCCAGCGGTTCGAGTACACCATCCCGCTGCTCCAGAACGCGGAGGCGATCGAGCGGGTCTCCTACGAGATGGTGGAGGACGCGGCGCGGGATCGCATCCGCTACCTCGAGGTCCGCTACTGCCCCTGGCTGAGCCGGCGTCAGGGGCTCTCGATGGAGCGGGCGCTCGAGGCGGAGCTGGCCGGCCTGGCGCGGGGCGAGCGCGACTTCGGGGTCGTGACCCGGGTCATCAACTGCTCGCTGCGCCATTACGATCCCGCCGTCTCGCTCGAGATCGCGCGGCT
>DATLHD010000058.1:0-14094 GCA_035540075.1 Gemmatimonadales bacterium | reverse complement strand
CGGGCAACGACACCGTCGCGGCACGGCGGGTGCGCCTGCCGACCGGTGGGGCCGCCCGGGTTCGGCTCTCCGTGCCCTCCGCCCCAATCGGTCCCGGCTCGCATGCGCTGCGGGTGGCGCTCGCCAACACGGACGACAGCGAGCCGAGGACCGACACTCGGATCCACATCGTCACCGTTGCGCGCACGCCCGGCGTCGTTCTCCTGGCGGCGCCGGGAGATTGGGACAGCCGCTTCCTCTACCAGACGCTGCGTGACGTGGCTCAGTTGCCGGTTCGGGGGTTCGTCCGCCTCGAGGGCGAGCGGTGGCGCTCGATGGAGGATCTCTCGCCCATGAGTCTCGAGCGGGTGCGGCAGGCATCCCGAGGCGCGGACCTGCTGATTCTCAAGGGTGATCCCGGCAGCGTGGCGCAGGGGTCGGCCGCGCGAGGCATCTGGTATTGGCCGTCGGGTGAGCGCGGCGCCGCCCCGATCCCGGGCGACTGGTACCTCTCCGCCCCGGACGTCTCTCCGGTGGCGGGCGCTTTCCTCGGCATGCCGGTGGACTCGTTTCCTCCGGCCACGCAGCTCGTGCCGCTGCAACCCGGGCCTGCGGACTGGGTAGGGCTCACGGCGCAGCTCGGCCGGCGCGGCGCGGCGCGTCCGGCGGTGATCGGCAGGCAGGCGGGTCGAGCTCGAGTGGTGACGGTCGGGGCCGACGGCCTCTGGCGCTGGGCCTTCCGCGGCGGCTCCAGCGAGCAGAGCTATCGCACCTGGGTGGCCACCACGGCCAGCTGGTTACTCACAGGCGTTGACACGGTGCGGGGTGTCGCCGCCCCGGTCCGGCCGGTGGTGCAGAACGGACGACCACTGGTGTTCGAGTGGACTGGCTCAGGGCCACCGGTCACGACGCCGGTGGTCTGGTCGGGAGCGGGAGCCCGCGAGACTCGCACCGACACACTGCGGTTCGACGGCGCCGGCCGTGCCCCTGTGAGGCTGGCGCCGGGTGAGTATCGCTATCGGCTCGTCGGTGGTGGCGGAGGTCTCGTCGCCGTGGAGGAGTACTCCGACGAGCTGCTGCCGTCCCCCGTGACCCTGAGGGCCAGGACGGCGCACGCGGGCCGGCCGCAGGGTCGCACCTCGCCTCGAGACTGGCTGTGGCTCTTCGGCCTCGCGATCATCGCGCTGTCCGTCGAGTGGCTCGCGCGGCGGCGACTCGGACTGCGCTAGAGGGGTGTTAGGATTCAGCATGGCCAACGGTAGGATGAGGGATCGGAATGAAGGGCTTTGGGCCCGCATCCGGCGCTTCGCGCTCACGGACGTGGGCGCGCTCATGCGCGGGCTCAATGCCGAAGACCTCGAGAGGATGGAGCGCGTGCTCATCGAGGCGGATTTCGGCGTGCCTGCCACCATCGAGCTCACGCAGGCGCTGGAGGACGAGGTCCGCAAGGGGAAGCTCAAAACGGAGGAGGATCTTCGCCGCACCCTCGAGGGTCGCCTCGCCGCCTTGCTCGACGGCTCGGAAAGCCCCGGCACCATCGCGCGGAACTCCGGCGGGCCCACGATCATCCTGCTGATCGGCGTCAACGGTACCGGCAAGACGACCACGGCGGCAAAGCTCGCCCGCCGGCTTCAGCGCGAGGGCCGAAAGGTGCTGCTCGCGGCAGCCGACACGTACCGGGCTGGCGCCATCAGTCAGCTGCAGGTGTGGGCGGAGCGGCTGGGCGTGCCGTGCGTGTCCGGAGCCCCCGGAGGCGATCCCGCCGCCGTCGCGTTCGACGCGATCGAGGCGGCCGTGTCCCGCGGACTCGACACGGTCGTCGTGGACACCGCCGGCCGGCTCCACACCCAGGAAGGCCTGATGGACGAGCTGCGCAAGGTGGTCCGTGTCATCGGCCGCCGGTTGCCCGGCGCTCCCCACGAAACGCTGCTGGTGCTGGACGGCACGGTCGGGCAGAACGCGATCCAGCAAGGTCGACTCTTCACGGAGGCCGTCGCGCCTACCGGCATCGTCGTCACCAAGCTGGACGGCAGTGCCCGGGGCGGCGCGGTGACCGCCCTGCGCCGCGAGCTGGGCCTCCCGATCAGATTCATCGGGGTCGGGGAATCGCTCGACGACCTCGAGCCGTTCGATGCGCGGAAGTACGCCGAGCATCTGCTCGCGGGCTCGATTTAGCCCGGTCGCCAACCCGCCTGGGGAGCCAGAGCCAGCGATGACCAGCTCCCGCACCTCTGGAAACCGCGAGTCGAGCACCCTGCGGCTCGACATGCCCGTCAAGTTCCTCAAGGGAATCGGCGAGCGCCGCGCGGAGCAACTCGAGCGGCTGGGTATCCGCACCGCGCGAGACCTCCTCTGGCATCTTCCCCATCGCTATGTGGACGCCTCCACCGTGACGCCGCTCGTCCGGGCGGAGATCGGGCAGGAGGTCGCGTGTGTCGGGCGGGTGGTCGCAAAGGGTGTGCTGCCCACCCGCCGCGGGCTCCGGATCTTCCACGCCGTCCTCCGCGATGACAGCGGCGTGCTCGAGTGTGTCTGGCCCGGCCAAGCATTCCTCGACCGCACCATCGCGGTCGGGCAGACCCTCCTGGTCTCGGGACCGGTCCGCTTCTACCACGGGCGGCAGCTCGCACCCCGCGAATACGTCATCCTGTCGGAGGGCGACGGCGAGGCCGATCCGCTGGCGGCCGGCAAGGTCCTCCCGGTCTATCCCGCTACCGAGGGGCTCAGTCACAGAGTGATCCGGTCGCTCATCGACCGCCATCTCGATGGGCTGATCGAGCGCTCCGACGATCCGCTCCCCGAAACGCTCCGCCACGCCGCCGGGCTACCACGGCTGGCCGATGCGCTCCGCGCCGTCCACCGTCCCGCCTCCGCGGAAGAGGCGGAGCGGGGCCGCCGCCGGCTCGCCTTCGACGAGCTCCTCGATCTCCAGCTGACGCTGATCCGCGCCCGCGCCGTGGCCAAGCGGCAACGTGCCGGTGTGGCCTTCGAGGTGAAGCGGGACCTCACGACCCGGCTGAAGCAGAGCCTCCCTTGGGAGCTGACCGGGGACCAGCAGCGAGCACTGAAGGAGATCACGTCCGACATGACGGCGCACGAGCGCATGCACCGCCTGCTGATGGGCGACGTAGGCACGGGCAAGACGGTCGTCGCACTGTTCGCGATGCTGCTCGCGATGGAGAACGACTTCCAGGCTGTGCTGATGGCTCCGACGGAATTGCTCGCAGAGCAGCATGCCGTGACACTCGGCAAGCTCCTCGAGCCCCTGGGTATGCGTCCCGAGCTGCTGCTCGGCCGGCAGACGGCGGCGGAGAAGGCGGCCGTGCGGAACAGGCTTGCGAGCGGAGAGGCGCGCATCGCCGTGGGGACCCACGCCCTGATGCAGGAAACCGTCTCGTTCCGCAGGCTGGGCCTCGTCGTGATTGACGAACAGCACCGGTTCGGCGTCGAGCAGCGGGCGGCATTGATCGGGAAGGGGGCTGCGCCGGATGTGCTGCTCCTCACGGCGACCCCGATTCCTCGATCGCTCGCGCTCACGCTCTACGGCGATCTGGACGTCTCCACGCTGAAGGAACGGCCCCCGGGCCGGGGAACCGTGCGCACCGGACTACGTGGCCCAAACCAGCGGGAGAAGGTGATGGAGTTCGTGCGCCAGGAGTGTGAGGGCGGGCGGCAGGCGTATGTGGTCCTGCCGGTGATCGAGGAGTCCGAGCGGGCCGATCTCCGCGCCGCCACCACGATGGCCCAGACGCTCGCCGCCCGCTGGCCCGACCTGCAGGTTGGGCTCGTGCATGGCCGGCTCAAAGCGGAGCAACGGGACGACACCATGCGCCGGTTCCGGACCGGGGAGATCCACGTCCTCGTGGCGACGACCGTCATCGAAGTGGGTATCGACGTGCCCAACGCGACAGTGATGCTGGTGGAGCACCCTGAGCGCTTCGGTCTCGCCCAGCTCCACCAGCTCCGCGGCCGCATCGGGCGGGGGGCGGAGGAGAGCTACTGTATTCTCCTGGGCGACGGCCCGGGATTCGATCGCCTGCGAGCCTTCGCGGCGACGCACGACGGCTTCCGGATCGCCGAGCTGGACCTGGCGGAGCGGGGAATGGGCGACCTGATCGGCGCGCGGCAGTCCGGCGGCGTCGAGCTCCGACACGCACGGCTCCCGGTCGACGAGGACCTGCTCTCCCGGGCCCGGGAGCTGGCCACGCGGCTCATCGCGGCCGACCCTGCACTTCAGCGGGCGGAGCACCAGCCACTGCGGGAACGGGCGGTCTCGCGCTATCCCCGCGCGGTGGAGCTCTTCAGGGTGGGCTAGGCATTGACGTGGCCTACCAAGCGACCCGGACCCCCACGCCAGTCGCCCGCCGGAGACTCCGGATCTCGGGCTCGAACGGGATATTGTCCGGCTTGTGGACCTTGCGGGTGAGCTCCAGCACGAACAGGGCAGTGGCGCCCACCAGGGCGGTTTCGCCGGCGATGAGCCAGCGGCGCGCCTCGCTATCGTAATCCAGCGAGCTCTGGTAGAGGTCTTCCATCACCGGGTCGGCATAGGCCCCATCCGGGCCGAGGAGACAGCGGGTCGAGTTCTCGAAGCACGCGTCCTCGATCGCATTGAACGCACGATCCGCCCGGCTGTGCGCCTGGGCGGCGAGCAGATTCATGGTGACCGCGCCGGCGGCCAGCACCCACTTACCGTATCGAACGAGCGGTCTGCTCTCCTGTGCCGCGCTGGAGACGGGCAGCAGAAGGGCGAGCAGGAGCGTCAGCGCGAGTGCGCGAGGCGCGGGGGCACGACTCATTGCCGGTACCGATGAAGGTCGCCGTTGCCGCCGATCGCGAGGATGCCGTCATCCAGCGCGACCGGACCGAGCTCGACCGGACGCCAGAGCTGAATCCGCCACACCTCGGTTCCATCCGGGCGCAACGCCCGCAACGTCCCGTCGGCCCCGCCGAGGAGAAGGTGGCCGTCGAATGCCGTGAGGGGCGCGGTTACCGGGTAGTCGAGCTCTACGACTCGCTCGGGAACCGGCGCGTCTGCGGGGACCAGACGGAAGAGCGTGCCCCGCCGGCTCGCAACGTAAATAGTATCGCCCAGCGCCGCCGGTGAGCCCAGGACCGGCGCGTCCACCTTGGCGCTCCACCGAGTCGTGAGGTCCGCGGGCGAGACCGCAACCACCTGCGAATCGGTGGTGCCCGCCACGAGGAGACCCCGGTGCACCAGCCACGGTGACACGATGGTGCCGGGCGAGGGAACACGGTGGGTCACCTCGCCGTTGGCCACCGTTACCCGGTAGAGAGAATCCACGGTCGCCACGACCACGGCACCGCGCCCGACGCTCACCGGAGCGATTCTGGCCATGCCCATACGAATCCGCCAGCGCAGCGAGCCGTTCGCCGGATTGAGGCCCAGCAGCTGGCCCCGCTGTGCGGGCACCAGGAGGGTGCTGTCCACCAGCGCCAGCGGCGCCCCCACCGGCCCGGTCTTGGCCCGCCAGTACCGCTGGCCAGTGGCTCGATCGAGCGAATACACCCGACCCTCGGGCCGCGAGCTGGCGGCGAACACGGTATCACCGGACACGAGCACACCTCCCGCCACGAGGCCCGATAGCCGGCTGGACCACTGGACCTCGCCGGTCTCCAGATCCACCGCGTAGACCTTGCGGTCCACCCCGGCTCCGTACAGCTGGCCGTCCTTCAGCTCGACGCGCCCGGTGAGCCCGCGGCCGGCCCGCACCGCCCAGACCTGTTTCGGTGCATCCCCCGACACCGGTCCGGTCTGGAGCGTGCCCTGCGGCGGAGGCCGATATCCGACGCAGCCTGCGTTGACGCCCCCTAGGAGCAGGACTAGACTGAACGCTCCGCGCATCACCCTATCCCCGTACACGGACGAGGCATGGCGTCGGTCCAGATCAGCGAGCTCCGCGCACACGTCGGCACGACCGTCACTCTGCGCGGCTGGGTCGTCACGACCCGGTCGAGCGGGAAGATCGCGTTCGTCGTCATACGGGATGGTTCGGGTGTGGTGCAAGGCGTCCTATCCAAGAAGGAAGTACCCGAAGCCGCCTGGACCGCGTTCGGCACTCTGACGCAGGAGACCAGTGTGGCGCTGACCGGGATGGTGCGGGAGGAGCCGCGATCTCCGGGCGGCTACGAGATGGCGGTGACCGGCCTCGAGATCCTGGGCCCCAGCCACGACTATCCGATCACCCCCAAGGAGCATGGGACGACTTTCCTCTTCGAGCATAGACACCTGTGGCTCCGCACCCGCCGGCAGGCGGCGATCGCCCGGGTCCGCCACGAGGTGGAGCAGGCGATCCGCGACTACTTCTACCAGGAAGGGTTCACCCTGGTGGACACACCCATCCTCACGGGAGCCATCGGGGAGGAAGCGGGGAACCTGTTCGCGACCGACTACTTCGACCTGGGCAAGGCCTACCTGGCCCAAACCGGCCAGCTCTACGTCGAGGCCGCGGCCGCCGCGCTGGGCAAAGTGTACTGTTTCGGCCCCACCTTCCGCGCCGAGAAATCGAAGACTCGCCGTCACCTGACTGAGTTCTGGATGGTCGAGCCGGAAGTCGCGTTCAACGATTCGGACGCCAACATGCGGCTGCAGGAGTCCTTCGTCTCCTGCATCGTCGCCCGGGCCCTGGAGCGACGGCGCGAAGAGCTCAAGGAGCTGGAGCGCGACATCGCCCCGCTGGAGCGGGTCACCGCGCCCTTCCCGCGGATCTCCTACACCGACGCGGTCGCGAGGCTCAATCAGCTCGGCTCCGACATTGCGTGGGGCTCCGATCTCGGGGGCGACGACGAGACGTTGCTGGCGAGGGAGTACGACCGGCCGGTCTTCGTCTACAACTACCCCCGCCAGGTGAAGGCGTTCTATATGAAGGAGAACCCCGAGGACCCGAGAACGGTACTGAACAACGACTGCCTCGCGCCGGAGGGCTACGGGGAGATCATCGGCGGCTCCCAGCGCGAGGACGACTACGACAAGCTGCTCGTTCGGATCCACGAACAGGGCCTGGATCCCGAGGTCTACCGCTGGTACCTCGACCTGCGGCGCCACGGCACGTTCGTGCACTCGGGATTCGGACTCGGCCTCGAGCGGACGGTCGCCTGGATCTGCGGCATCCAGCACATCCGGGAGGCGATCGCGTTCCCGCGTCAGATTCACCGGCTCTACCCGTAGCTCCTGTCGTCCCGAGCCGTAGCTCCTGTCATCCCGAGCCGTAGCTCCTGTCATCCCGAGCCGTAGCTCCTGTCATCCCGAGCGCAGCGAGGGATCTTCTGCGCGAGCATCGACCGCTGGGCTAGAAGATCCCTCGCCGCGCTCGGGATGAGACTCGGCCTCTTTCACCTCATCCCAAAGCCCGTCAAGCACGTCCAGCCCCGCCGCATCGAGATCGATCCCCCGCTCCGCGCTCAGCGCCTCGACCGCTTCGAAGCGGTCCCTGAACTTACGGTTGGCCCGATCGAGCGCGGGCCCCGGCTGGACGCCCGCCTTCCGCGCCAGATTGACGACCGCGAACAACAGGTCTCCGATCTCGTCCGTCAGCCGGTCGGACGCGGGCTGGCCGGATTCCAGCTCCCGCTCCACCTCCGCCAGCTCCTCGCTGACCTTCTCCATCGGGCCGCCAGCGTCCGGCCAGTCGAACCCCACGGAGGCGGCACGCTCTTGGAGCCGATACGCCTTGAGCAGCGGGGGCAGGGTCGGAACGATGCCGGCGAGGGTCTTCCCCTGCCGTTCCCTCCGCTTGATCCGTTCCCACGGCTCTGCATCGCCCAGGTCGAAGAGGTGCGGATGGCGGCGGCGCATCTTGCGCTCCAATTGGTCCGCTACCTCGTCCGCGGTGAACTCGTCCCTTTCCTCCGCGATCACGAGCTGAAAGGCGAGGTGGAGCAGGAGGTCGCTCACTTCGCCCTGGATGGCTTGGGGCTCCCCCTCACCCAGCGCGTGGTCCAGCTCCAGCACTTCCTCAATCAGATACGGGCGGAGTGTCTCCCGGGTCTGCGCGCGGTCCCAGGGACACCGTCGGCGGAGGTCGCGCACCATCGAGAGAGCGCGTCCAAGCGCTGAATTGTCTTGCATTTATCCCCCATGCCCCCTAAGATACCCGCCGACTTCCACCATGACCGCTCCCTCCGAGACGGCCCGCGCCTGGGTCGACGTGGACCTCGACGCGCTGGTCGCCAACGCGCGCATGCTCGCCGTCGCGTGCGGCACGCCGCTTTTGCCGATGGTCAAAGCTCACGGCTACGGTCTCGGCGCCACCCGGGTGGCGCTGGCCCTCCAGCCACTCGGTCCGTGGGGCTATGGGGTGGCCACGGCAGAGGAGGGGGCGGCGCTGCGCGAGGGTGGGGTGCGCCGACCGATCCTGGTGGTCAGCCCACTCACGGCGGACACCCTGGAATCCATCCTCAGCCTCGGGTTCCGTCCCACGATCGGGGACCCGGACATGCTCCGGGCCTGGGTGGCCCGCTCGGAGGCTCCATTCCATATCGAGATCGATACCGGAATGTCCCGCGGGGGGATCCGATGGAGTGATGCGGCGGCCGTCGCCGAGTGCGCCCGCGAGGTCGGCGCCGCTCGGGGGTGGGAAGGCGCGTTCACCCACTTTCACTCCGCCGACACGGACGAGGGGTCCACCGCCGAGCAGTGGCGACGCTTCCAGACGACGCTCGCGGCCTTCCCCCGGCGACCTCCGCTGGTCCATGCCGCCAACAGCGCAGCGGCATTGTGCGGCCCTACCTATGCCGCCGATCTGATCCGGCCCGGCATCTTTCTATACGGGGGTCAGGCACGGCCGCAGGGCCCGGCGCCACGACCCGTGGCGGCGCTGCGAGCTCGCGTGGCGGCGGTCCGCCGTGTGGCCCCGGGCGAGAGCGTCAGCTACGGCGCCACCTGGACCGCGGACCGGCCGACGACGATCGCCACGCTCGCGATCGGCTACGCGGACGGTCTGCCGCGAGCGACCGATCGCGGTACGGCCACCCCATCGCGCAGCATCGAGCTTCGCGGGCGCGCGGTCCCGCTCGTCGGAAGAGTCACCATGGACATGTGCATGGCCGCGGTAGACGACGGTCAGGTAGCCGTGGGCGACATCGCCACGATCTTCGGCGGGCTCGTCACGTTGGATCAGCAGGCCAGGTCCGCGGGGACGATCGCATACGAGCTGTTGACCTCGCTCGGCCCCCGGCTCCCCAGGCGTTATCGGTGACCCGGCGGGCGGCCATCATCGTCCTCGACGGCGTGGGGATCGGTCCGGCGCCGGATACGGATGCCTACGGCGATACCGGCAGCAACTCGCTTGGGAACGTGGCACGACAGGTCGGGGGACTCTCGCTGCCGAATCTCACGGCGTTGGGTCTGGGACGCTGCGCGTCGCTCCCCGGCGTCGCCGCGGTCGCCTCGCCCCGCGCCGCATTCGGCAGCTGCGATCCGGTGAGCGCGGGTAAGGACAGCACCACCGGGCATTGGGAGATCTGCGGGCTCACCGTCGAGCAACCTTTCCCCACCTACCCGCATGGCTTCCCCCAGCAGTTGGTGGACGAGTTCGCCAGACTCACCGGGAGGGGCGTGCTGGGGAACACGACCGCCTCAGGCACGGCGGTGCTGGATCGCTTCGGCGAGGAGCATCGGCGGACCGGCAAGTGGATCGTCTACACGTCAGCCGACAGCGTCTTCCAGGTGGCGGCGCACGAGGCCACCGTCCCCCTGGACGAGCTGTACCGGGCCTGCGAGGCGGCGCGCGCGCTGCTGCAGGGGGAGCACGGCGTGTCGCGGGTGATCGCCCGGCCGTTCACCGGAGAGCCCGGCGCCTGGGTTCGGACCGCGCAGCGCAAGGATTTCAGCCTTCCCCCTCCGGGGCCGACGCTGCTGGACCGGCTGGTCGATCGACACATCCCCCGCGTCGGCGTGGGGAAGGTGGACGACCTGTTCGCGGGGCGGGGCATCTCCAGCATCCACGCCGCGACCAACGCCGACGCCTACGCCCTCATCGAGGGGGCTCTCCTCGCGATGGAACGCGGCCTGCTGCTCGCCAACGTCATCGAGTTCGACCAGACCTGGGGTCACCGCAACGACGTTCCCGGGTACGTGCGGGGGCTCGAGGAGCTTGACCGCGCGGTGCCCCGCTTGCTCGCCCCGGTCCGCGCGGAGGACCTCGTTATCTTTACCGCCGATCACGGGAACGACCCGACTACGCCGTCCACCGATCACTCGCGCGAGGTGGTCCCCCTGCTCGTCACGGGACCGCGCGTGCGGCCGGTCGGGCTGGGACGGCGTCGCACGATGGCGGATATCGGCCAGACGGTTGCTGAGTTTCTTGGCGTGGCGCCGCTCTCGACCGGCACCTCATTCCTGTCCGAGGTCTGGATTGACTGATCCACTGGTGGCTGCGGCGCGGGCTGCGCAGGCCCGGGCCTACGCGCCCTACTCCAACTTCAGAGTCGGCGCCGCGCTCGAGAGCGAGAGCGGCGAGGTCTACGTTGGATGCAACGTAGAGAACGCCTCCTACGGTCTCACCATCTGCGCCGAGCGCGCGGCCGTGTGCGCCGCGGTGGCTTCCGGCGTGCGGCGCTTTCGTCGCGCGGTGGTGGTGAGCGACGCCGATCCCCCCGCCGCGCCCTGCGGGGCCTGCCGCCAGGTGCTCTCGGAGTTCGGCAGCGACTTCCGCATCGACGCTGTCGGACCCAAGCGCACCGCGAGCTGGACGATGGCCGAGCTGCTGCCGGCGGCTTTCGGTCCGGACCAGCTCAGGTGAGCCGGGCCTGGGGATGGCTCGCCGCCTTCCTGGTGCTCGCCGGCGTCACCACGGCCTGTCAGGAGGAGCTGACCGCGCCCGCCGTCTGTCCCGAGCTCTGCCCCGGCGGGGACGCACGGGTGTTCGACACCGTCCTCACCCCGCGGCCCGACGCCGACTCGAGCTATACCGGCTACGTCCCACGACACCGGGCCGGGTCGATGCTGGTGTCGAACGGCCTGCCCGCCGGCGACGCTCGCGCGGTCTACCGGTTCCAGGCCCGGCGCGACTCCGCCCCGGTGGGCGACAGCGCGCGCCCCTACGTGGTGGACTCGGTGCAGATCTCGCTCAATCTCATCCGGCGCGACACGCTTCTCGACGGCCTCAATTTCTACGTCTACCGGATCGACCCGGCCACTGCCGACTCTGAGGCGACGTTCGCCTCCATCACGTCGCAGTTCGTTCCCGAGGCCATCATCGACAGCATCCACGTGCCCGACACCCTCAACTCGGGTCTGGTGCGGACGGTGCTTCGGGGAGCCGACGTCGCCAAGGTGGCGCTTCCTGTGGAGGGCGACGGCGTCCTGGCCATCGGCGTCGCCATGAGCGCGCCGGAGCCGAGCGGCGCCCGGCTCGGCGCCCTGCTCGCGCAGAGCGGCCCGACCTTCATCAGCTACGTGACGGTCGACACGCCGGACACCGGGACGGTTCGTAAGCAGACGTTGACGGCGCAGACCGCGTTCAATACCTACGTGCTCGCGGCTCCCCAGACGCCCGACCCCGACCTGTTGACCGTCGGAGGCGAGCCTTCCTCGCGGGCGCTGCTCCGGTTCGCCATCCCGCGTCCGATCAAGGACTCGGGGACGATCGTGCGGGCCACCCTGGAGCTGATTCCGGTCGCACCAGTGATCGGGCTGCGAACGGACCCGCCGCTGCTGGAGGCGAGATCGCTCTTCGCCGACCTCGGCGCCAAGTCCCCGGTCGTGACGGTTGACAGCCGGTTCATCATCTCGGACACGATCGGAGTGGGCAGCGCGGACACGGTCCGGCTCGACGTGACGGGGATCGTGCAGCTATGGCAGACGATCGACGAGCGACCCGAGGCGATTTTCCTCTCGCTCCTTCCCGAGGCGGCGAGCTTCAGCCGCCCGGTCTTCGGCTCCACCCGTTCGGAGACGCCGGGCCCGGCGAGGCTTAGGATCACCTACCTCAAGCCGTTCTCCTTCGAGACTCCCTAGGTGCGACGCCTCCTCCTTCTGGCGCTCTTGACGATCGCGCCGGCGACGGTCGCCGCACAGGCCTCGCAGTTCGGCGTGCGAGGACTCGGCGTCCCGGGCCGTCCGTTCTCGACCCGAGCCGCCGGCTCCTCGGGCGCGTTCGCCATGTTCGACGCGGAGTCGGGTCTCAACCCCGCGACCATCGGTGGCCTTCCGGCCATGACGGCCACGTTCAACAGCAGCGCGTCGTTTCGCACCGTAGAGAACCCCGCGGGGAGCGCGTCGCTCCGCAGCACCCGGTTCCCCTACGTCTCCTTCGGCGGCCCCGCGCGCGGCACCCCGTTCGCGGTCGGGGTGAGCTACTCGACCTACACTAACCGGGACTTCTCCAACGCGACCGTCGACACCCTCGAGCTGCGTGACGCGCTCATCCCGGTGTTCGACACGCTCTCGAGCCGGGGCGGCATGAGCGATCTCCGGATCGCCGGGTCCTTCAAGGCCCGGGAGCGGAGCGTGATCGGGGGGTCCTTTCATATCCTGACGGGCTCCAATCGCATGCAGGAGCACCGAACCTTCACGGACAATCAGTACCGGCCCGTGAGGCAGAGCACGGAGCTGTCGTTCGCCGGCGTCGGCCTGTCCCTCGGTGCCGTTCACCAGCTCGGCCGGTCGCTCTGGGTCGCCGCCATCGCGCGGAGCGACGGCGGCGCCTCGGTGGAGCGGGATTCCGCCCCGGTGGGCGACATCGATCTGCCGTACTCGCTCGGACTCGGCCTGCGTTGGAAGACCGGCGCCAGGCTCGACCTGGCGGCGCACGGGATCTTTCGAACCTGGTCCGGCGCGAACAGCGACCTCCTGGCCCTGGGCGGGAGCGGGTCGGACAACACCGTCGAGCTGGCGTTCGGCGGCGAATTCCTGACCGATCCCCGGCGGGCGAACCGCGCACCGATCCGGTTCGGCGTGTACTACGCGTCTCTCCCGTTCCTGCTCCCTCCGGGCCTCCAGCCGGAGGAGTATGGCGCTTCGCTGGGGTCGGGCGTGCGGTTCGCCCAGGACCGGGGCAGCCTGGACTTCGCAGTGGGCTATCTCTCCCGCTCCGCGGGCGATTTCGACGAGCACGGGTTCACCCTCTCGTTCGGCGTGGCGGTCCGGCCGTGAGCCAGGACTCCCCTGGGTCGGAAGCCGCCCGCTATCTTCAGCCCATGGCCAGACGGGTATACATCGAGACCTACGGTTGCCAGATGAACGTGGCCGACTCGGAGCTGATGTTCGGGCTGCTGGGCCGGGAGGGCTACGTGCGGACCGAGGAGCCGGCGGAGGCCGACGTCATGCTGGTCAACACCTGCGCCGTCCGCGAGAACGCGGAGCAGCGGGTGATCGGGCGGATGGGCGAGCTCCAGCGCCACAAACGGGCCGGCGGCGTCCTCGGCGTGGTCGGCTGCATGGCGCAGCGCCTGGGACCCAGGCTGCTGGAGCAGGTGCCGAGGGTTGACCTGGTGGTCGGGCCCGACGCCTACCGCAACCTCGGCCAACTCATCGGCATGGCCGGCTCCGGCCAGCGGCTGGCGGACACCGAGTTCCGCGCCTGGGAGCACTATGAAGATGTGCCGCCCGTGCGTGAATCGGGTCCCACCGCGTTCGTCACGGTACAGCGCGGGTGCGACTACAAGTGCACTTTCTGTATCGTCCCCTATACCCGGGGGCCGGAGCGCAGCCGGCGGCTGGCAGATGTCGTGCGGGAGATAGAGCAGCTCGCGGGGCAGGGCACCAGCGAGGTCACGCTCCTGGGGCAGACCGTCAACTCGTATCACGACGACGAGTCCGACTTCGCGGACCTCCTGCGCGCGGTAGGAGCGGTAGACGGGATTCGGCGGGTTCGGTTTACCAGCCCCTATCCCACCGACTTCTCGCCACGCGTCATCGAGGCGATGGCGGGCACGCCGGCCGTCTGCGAGCACGTGCACCTGCCGGTACAGAGCGGCTCCAACGCGGTGCTGAAGCGGATGCGGCGGCGCTACACCCGGGAGCGGTATCTCGAAGTCGTGAGGGAGCTCCGTGCGGCCATTCCCGGCATCACCTTCTCCACCGACATCATCGTCGGGTTCCCGGGCGAGACCGAGGCGCAATTCCAGGAGACCCTCACCCTGGTGGTCGAG
>DATLHD010000057.1:0-3575 GCA_035540075.1 Gemmatimonadales bacterium | reverse complement strand
AGGTGGTCCTCCGGGCGGCGCCGTACCCGGTCGAGTTGTTCCGGGTGCAGGCCCGGTATCTCGAGGAGCGGCAGCCCCAGCTCGGCAGCCTCGGAGGGCCGCCCGGCTCCCGCCGCTCGGAGCTCCCGGCCACGGACGGTGGCTGGAGCGAGGACTCGGCCGGACCCGTCCGGATGGCGATCTACGAGCGCGCCGGCGAGCGGCGCGTCGCCGCCGTCCTCACCGGTATCGGCGCCAGCGGCACGGATGAGCTTCGACTGGTCCGCTTCGACTCCACCATGGCGCTGGAGAGCCGCAGCGCGCTGGAGAATCGCTGGAGCCACTTCGCGACCTACGACGCTCTGGGCGATTCGATCGCGGAAGATGGAGGCAGACTGGAGCGCGGACCGGTGCGGCTCGAGATCGGCACGGGAGGGCCGGTGGCCTATCAATCGCACTTCGCGCGGGACCCGCGAGGCAACATTACGCTCTCCTGGGTGAGTGTCGCGGCGCCGGGCGACCGGCTGCTCGGCGCGGGACGCTCCATGCGCGAGGCGTGGAGCAACCTGCAGGGCGCGACCGTCCCCGCGGTCGCCGGCATGGCCCAGGCGACCCGGCTGGAGGAGGCCCGGCGCTGGCTCCAGCGCGCCGATTCCGCGCTGCGCACCGGCGATTGGAGCGCCTTCGGGACCGCGTGGGACCGCCTCCGCGACGTGCTCGGCCCCACGCCCACGCCGCGGAACGATGAGCTTGCTCGCCCCCGGGGGGAGGACTAGCTTGCAGCGCGTTTTTCCCCGAGTGAGTGCGTGAGCACCGCCGTTCTGGCGCTCGGCGGAAACGCGCTGGCTCGGGCCGACGAGCCGGCCACGATCACGAACCAGTTCCGCCACGCGCGGGAGAGCATGGCCGCGGTGGTCCCGCTCGCCCGGGAAGGGTGGCGAATCGTGATCGTGCACGGAAACGGCCCGCAGGTGGGCGACTCGCTGGTCCGTAACGAGGTCGCCCGACGCGTGGTGGAGCCGTTGCCCCTCGGCGTGCTGGTCGCGGAAACCGCGGGTTGGATCGGCTATATGCTGCAGCAGTCGCTGCAGAATGCGCTCGCGGGCGCACGGGTGAGTCGCCCGGTGGCGACGGTGGTGACGCAGACGCTGGTGGACCGGTTCGATCCGGCGCTCAGCGCGCCGTCCAAGCCGGTCGGTCAGGCCCTGACGGACGACGAGGCCGGTCGGCTCCGCGAAGCGGGCCGCGCGGTCGGTCGCGACGGCGCCGGGGCGTGGCGACGGATGACGACCAGCCCGCGGCCGCTGGGTGTCGTGGAGTTCCCGGTGATCCGCGGCCTCCTGGACCAAGGTGTCATCGTGATCGCCGCCGGAGGCGGGGGCCCCCCGGTGTACGACGACCCCATGCTGGGCCTCGAGGGCGTGGATGCGGTGGTCGACAAGGATCGGGTCTCGGCGGTGCTCGCGCAGCAGCTGGAGGCCGACGTGCTGCTGATCCTCACCAACGTCGAGGCCGTGTACGAGGGGTGGGGAACTGCCGCGGCGCGCCCGATCCGCCGGATGACGGTGGCGCGGGCGGAGACGCTGATCGCGTCGGGTGCGTTCGACGCCGGCGGCATGAGGCCGAAGGTGGAGGCCGCCGCCGGGTTCGCGCGCGACACGGGTGGCCGGGCGATCATCGCCCACCTCGGCTCGGGGCCGGCGGCCCTGCGGGAAGAAACCGGCACAACGATCGTGAGGGACACGTGAACCTGCACGAATACCAGGCGCGGACGCTGCTCCAGGCCGTGGGCATCCCGATGTTCGAAGGCGACGTCGCGTCCACGCCGACCGAGGCGGAGGCGATCGCGCGACGGATCGGCGGCACCGTCGTGATCAAGGCCCAGGTGCACGCCGGTGGACGGGGCAAGGCCGGCGGCGTAAAGCTGGCCCGCAATCCGGCCGAGGCCGCGGACGAGGCGGCCCAGATCCTGGGCATGACCATCAAGGGGCTCACCGTCCATAAGGTGCTGGTGGTGCCCGCGGCCGAAATCGCCAGCGAGAGCTACGTCGGCCTGATCATGGACCGGGAGTCCCAGCGGCCCGTGTTCATGGTGAGCTCCGCGGGTGGCGTGGACATCGAGGAAGTGGCCGCGAAGACGCCCGAGAAGATCGTCCGCCTCGCGGTGGATCCCACTTACGGCCTCTTCCCGCATCAGGCGCTGTCGCTCGCCTTCGCCCTCTACCGCGACTACAACCACGTCAAGGCGGCGGCGAAGATCATGCAGCAGCTCTACCGCGCCTTCGTGGACAACGGCGCGTCGCTGGCGGAGATCAATCCGTTGGTGACCACGCCGGAGGGGAAGGTGCTGGCGCTCGACGCCAAGATCTCCATCGACGACAACGAGCTCTTCTGGCGACCCGACCTGGGCGTCCTGCGCGACGACTCCGCCGAGGAGCCGAGCGAGGCGGCGGCACGGCGCGCCAACCTCAGCTTCATCAAGCTCGACGGCAACGTCGGCTGCGTGGTGAACGGCGCGGGACTCGCCATGGCGACGATGGACCTGGTGAAGTACTACGGCGGGGAGCCGGCCAACTTCCTGGACATCGGCGGCAGCTCCAGCCCCGAGAAGGTGATCAACGCGCTCAAGATCATCACCGCCGACCCGCACGTGAAGGCGATCCTGTTCAACATTTTCGGCGGCATCACCCGGACCGACGACGTCGCCAACGGCATCGTGGCGGCCACCAGCCAGTTCAAGGTCGCGGTGCCGATCGTGATCCGCCTCACCGGTACCAACGAGGCGGAGGCGATCCGCATCCTCAACGGCGTGGGGATGACCGCGTTGAGCGACATGGACGAGGCGGTGCAGCGCGTGGTCCAGCTGGTCCGGGAGGCGGCATGAGCATCTTCGCCGACGCTGCAACCCGACTGGTGGTGCAGGGAATCACTGGCCGCGAGGGCTCGTTCCACTCCCGGCAGATGATCGAGTACGGCACCGAGGTGGTCGCCGGTGTCACGCCGGGCAAGGGTGGGCAGATGTTCGAGGGCAAGGTCCCGATTTTCAACACGGTGGCCGAAGCCGTGCGGGCCACCGGCGCCAATACCTCGGTGATCTACGTGCCTCCGATGGGCGCCGCGGCCGCGATCGCCGAGTCGGCGGACGCGGGTGTTCCCCTGATCGTGTGCATCACCGAGGGCATCCCGGTCATGCACATGAGCCGCACCATGCCCTTCGTGCGGAGCCGCGGCGCGCGTCTGATCGGCCCGAACTGTCCCGGGCTCATCACGCCCGGCACCCGGACCAAGGTCGGCATCATCCCCGGCAGCATCTGCACCCCCGGCCGGGTCGGAGTGGTGTCGCGAAGCGGTACGCTGACCTACGAAGTGGTCAATCACCTCACCCGAAACGGGATCGGCCAGAGCACCTGCGTGGGCATCGGCGGCGATCCCATCATCGGGACCAACTTCATCGACTGCCTGGCGGCCTTCGAAGCCGACCCCGAGACCGACGCGATCGTGATGATCGGCGAGATCGGCGGCACCGACGAGCAGAGCGCGGCGGCGTTCGTGAAGGAGAACGTGAGCAAGCCGGTGATGGGGTTCATCGCGGGTCA
>DATLHD010000056.1:0-14582 GCA_035540075.1 Gemmatimonadales bacterium | reverse complement strand
ACGGCTCACCGAGGCGGCCGGCAGTCGCCGGAGCATCGTGGAGCGGGTCGAAGCCGAGTGGCACCGGCCCTTCGATCAGTTGCTGGAAGGCGCGCCGATCCTCGACCTCGACCTCGAGACCCTGCAGGCGGAATCGGCGCGGATCACCGAAGCCCTCGAGTCCATCGGTCCGGTGAACGCACTGGCCGTGGAGGAACACGCCGAAGAGGTGAAGCGACTGCAGTTCCTCACCGGACAGCGGGACGACCTGGTAGGCGCCCGTCAGTCGCTCATCCAAGCGATCCGGGAGATCGACGGCACCGCTCGCACCATGTTCATCGAGACCTTCTCCGCGGTCCAGGGCAACTTCCAGCGCGTGTTTCAGACGCTGTTCGGCGGAGGCGAGTGCGAGCTCCGGCTCGCCAACCCGGACGATCCCCTGGAGAGCGAGATCGACATCCACGCTGCCCCCCGGGGCAAGCGCACCCAGCGGATCCACCTGCTCTCGTCGGGCGAGCGCACGCTGGTGGCGGTCTCCCTGCTGTTCAGCATCTACCTGACCAAGCCCAGCCCGTTCTGCCTGATGGACGAGGTGGACGCCCCGCTGGATGACGCCAACGTGGGCCGCTTCACCCGGCTGCTGGACGAGTTCAAGAGCGGCACCCAGTTCCTGGTCATCACTCACAATCCCCGGACGATGCAGGCCGCGGACGCGGTGTACGGAGTGACCATGCAGGAGCCCGGCGTGTCCACGATCGTGGGCGTGCGGCTGGCCGAGCGGGAGCAGGCTCAGCTGTCGCAGCGGGGGCGGGCCTAGGCAGGCCATGGCGCGGGGCTTGCTCTAGCAGTACATCCCAGTAATCCCGAGCGCATCGAGGGATCTTCTTCGCCTGGTCACCGGTGACCGGCTGGCTAGATCCCTCGCTGCGCTCGGGATGACAGTCTCTCAGAGGAGACCTGGATGCTGATCGTCATGCGCCACGGCGCGCCCCAGCAAGACATCGACCGGGTGGTCTCCACCATCGAGGACATGGGCTACCACGCGCGTCCGATGCCCGGCAAGCAGCGTACGACGGTCGGCCTGGTGGGCAACGATGGTCGGGTGGACTCCTCCCGACTGGAGGCCCTCCCGGGTGTGCAGGAGATCATTCACGTCACCAAGCCATACAAGCAGGTCTCCCGGGAGTGGAAGCCCGAGTCCACGGTGGTCCGCCTGCCCGGCGGCCTGACCATCGGCGGCGACGACGTGATCGTGATGGCGGGGCCCTGTTCCGTCGAGAGTGAGCGCCAGATCCTGGACGCAGCCCGGGCGGTCCGCGACGCCGGCGCGACGGTGCTCCGCGCCGGCGCCTTCAAACCTCGGAGCTCGCCGTACTCCTTCCAGGGAATGGGCCGAGCCGGCCTCAAGCTGCTGGCCCGTGCGCGCGAGGAAACCGGGCTCTTGATCGTCACCGAAGCCATGGATGCGGAAGGACTCGACCAGGTGCTGGAGGTGGCGGACATCGTCCAGATCGGTGCCCGCAACATGCAGAACTACTCCCTGCTGAAGCACGCCGGCCGCGCTCGGAAGCCCGTCCTGCTCAAGCGCGGTCTCTCAGCCACCATCTCGGAGCTCCTGCTCTCCGCCGAGTACATCCTGGCGGAGGGCAACCCGGACGTCGTCCTCTGTGAGCGCGGCGTCCGAGGCTTCGACACCACGACGCGGAATCTCTTCGACCTGAGCGCGATCCCGGTGGTCCACGGCCTCTCCCACCTGCCGATCATCGCCGATCCCAGTCACGGGACCGGTCACCGTGACATGGTCATCCCCATGGCTCGGGCCGCGGTCGCCGCCGGCGCCGACGGGCTCCTGGTCGAGGTGCACCCCACCCCGGATCGCGCCCTCTCCGATGGGGCGCAGAGTCTCTACCCCGAGCAATTCGAGCGATTGATGCGGGAGACGCGGATCATCGTCGAGGTCATCGGCCGGCGGCTCGCGGAGCCCGCGGGGGCACGCGCGTGAAGCTATTGGTCGCCTTGGCTCTTGGACTCGTCGTGGCCGGAACAGTCCAGGCGCAGGACGCGGAGTCCATCGTGGGACGTTCGTCCCGGGTGTACCGCTCGCTCTCCAGCCTCACCGCCGATTTCGTGCAGGTCATCGACAACCCGATGATCGACAGCGCCGAAAGCCGCGGCACCCTGGTGCAGGCCGGATCCGCCAAGCTCTCCATGCGGTTCTCGGAGCCGCCGGACGAAGCCGTCGTGATTGACGGCGAGCACGTCTGGGTCTACACGCCGAGCACCGTGCCCGACCAGGTGCTCCGGCTGAAAGCCCCGAGCGGCGGTCCCGTCTACGGGTATAACCTGCTGGCCTGGTTCCTCGATCGGCCGACCGAGCGCTACGAGGCGAAGTACCTGCGGGAGGACAAGGTGGGAAGCCGCGCCGTGGACGTGGTCGAGCTCACGCCCGCCGTGCCCGATTTGCCGTTCGAGCGCGCCGTCATCTGGCTCGACCGCCAGGATGGGCTCCCGCGCCGGCTCGAGATCACCGAGAGGAGCGGGGCGCTCCGGACGCTGGCGCTCTCGAACCTGCGGGTGAATCGCCGGGTCCCCGACAGCACCTTCGAGTTCAAGGTGCCGTCGGGGGCCCGGGTAGTGGATCAGTGAACCTGCTGGGCCTGCGGACCGGCTAACCCCAACAGCGCACGCGGGGAGCTGGTCCCGCGGACCAGCTCGATCGCCTGCAGGATCTGGACGTCCTCCGCCGCCCGGCGGCGCCGCTCCGCGTCGGCCCCGAAGGTGTACCTGGCGATCTCATAGCCCAGTTGCTCGCCCACGATCCGACTGCCTCCCTCGAATACACTGTCCGCGATCGCCACTCCGCGCTGCCGGAGCCGCCGTGCGACCTCGGCCCGCATCACCGGTGTCACCCCGAACGCCTCACCCCCTACCCTGCCCTCCTTCTTGAGCTCCAGCGCATAGGCGGTCAGGATGTCGCGGAACACCGGAACATGCCCGCCGAGCGACTGCGCGAACACGGTCTCCGCCGTAGTGAGTGTATCCGGGACGAGCACCACGTCGGGCACCAGCCCATTGCTCGCGTGCAGCGGCCGGCCGCCGGAGGAGAGCGTCGTGCTCGCCTCGGTCGGCGTGGCGGCGCCCATGGCCGAATCGAGTGCCGCCCCCTGGATGCTGCGACCGCTGGGCGTGTACCAGCGCGCCGTCGTCATCCGGAGCGCCAGGTCGGGCGCGAGGGTGAAGACCGTCTGCACGATCCCCTTGCCATAGGTCGTGTCGCCCACGACCAGGGCGCGATCATGATCCTGGAGCGCGCCGGCGATGATCTCCGCGGCGCTGGCGGTCCCGGCGCTCACCATCACCACTACCGGGAGCTCAGGCCACCGCTGCGGGCTGTAGTCGCTCCAGCGGTGATTGTCGCCCGGCGCGCGCCCACGACTCACCAGAATCTCGTCCCTGGGGTCGAGGAACAGATCGGCCACTTCCACGGCCTCGTCGCGGAGCCCGCCCGGATTGCCGCGAAGGTCCAACAGGAGGACGCGCATGCCCTGGCTCATGAGGCCGGCGATCTCGCGCGCCAGCTCTTCCGAGGCATTCTCCCGCACCATCGACATGCTGAGGTAACCGACGCCCTCGGGGAGCAGGACGCCGGGCGGCACTGCGGCCTGGTGGATCCGCTCGCGCACCAGGTGGAAACGGAGTGGCCTCCCGGCGCTGTCCCGCCGCACCGCGATCTCCACCGCCGTGCCGATCTTGCCGCGCATCGACTGCACCGCGCGGTCGAGCGTCCAGTCCTCCGCTCCCTGGCCATCCACCTCGACGAGCAGGTCGCCCGCGCGGATGCCGGCACGCTCGGCCGGTGAGCCGCGCATCGGGCTCACGACGGTGACCCATCCGTTTCGCGAGTCCACCAGCAGTCCGACGCCGGCATAGTCCCCGGTGGTCCGCTCCACGTGCTTCTCGAGGTCCTGGCCGGACAGCAGCGCCGCATAGGGGTCGTGGAGATTGGCCAATAGTCCGTCGGCCGCACGCCGGTAGAGCTCCGGCTCACCGATCGAGTCCACGTGGTAGTCGCGAACGTAGGCCATCACGGTCTCGAAGAGGCGAGCCTGCTGGTACACGTCGCCCTGAGCGGCGACCTCGCGCTGGAGCAGCCACCCACCGGTGAAGCAGGTGATCATCGCGGCCGCTGGAAGGACCGTCCACCGTCGTGGCATGCCGACCTCGTGAGGGGATGAATCGGGAGGATACTGACAGTAAGGGTTCGAGGGATGGAAAGTTTCGACGCTTCAGCCCTTCCCGGTCGCCACCCCCAGCACCTGCGCGACCCGGTCAGCGGATTCGGCCGGGAGCCCCGCCTCCCGCGCCAGCCGGAGCGCCTCGCGGGCGAGGAGCAGGTAGAGCTCCCGGTCGCCCGGCGCGAGGGCGTCCAGATGGGCCGCGACGGTCTCCGCGTCCCCGCGGCGCACCGGCCCCGTAAGGGCGGCCACGGGTCCCATCTCCAGATTCGCGGCCGCCCCGCGGATCAAGGGCAGGTAGAGACGCCGCGCCACGTCGGGAGCCATTCCCGCCGACGCCGCCAATCGTTGCGCCACGGCGGCGAGCACGACCGTGTAGTTCGCGGCGATCGCCGCGCCGGCGTGGTAGGCCGGCTTGGCGGCCGGAGGGATCGCCACCGCCGTCATCCCGAGTGCGTTGGCCATCTCGCGTCCGGCGGCGAGGGCCCGCTCGTCCCCTTCCACTCCGGCATATGCCCCCCTGAACCGCTCGGGAGCGCTCGCCGGATCGGAGACCGTCTGCAGTGGGTGAAAAGAGCCGAGCGCCGCGCCGCTGGGCACGAGTGGGCCGAGGGCCCCGCGGTCGAGCAGTCCGGAAAGGTGCAGCACCGCGTGGCGCGATTCGACCGCCCCTTCGCGGGCGAGCTCGGAGGCGACGGGCGCGATCGCGGCGTCGGGGACGGCCAGCAGCACCACCCCGGCCTGTCGTATGGCGTCGCTTCGATCTCCTCGGTGGAGGCGAAGGGGTGCGATCACCGGATGCAGCGTCCTGGAGACCAGGAAAACCGGGTGGTGGCTCCGCTGGAGGGCGAGGGCGAGCCCCTGTCCCATCTGCCCCGCGCCGAGTATGGCCACACCCGCTCTCGCCACGCGATCACTCCGGGGATGGAGGTTGCGGGATACCAGCGGGCCCGGCCACCACTCGGGTGACCGGGCCCATATGCATCTCCAGGAGAGCCGCAGCCTAATTGGGCGAGGAGCCCTTCACACCGCCCGTGACCGCCAGGCCGAGCAGCTCCTTCGGCGTCCCGGCCTTGTGAAGCAGGTCGAGCGCGGTCTGCAGCTGCCGGTCGTCTCGCGCGCGCCGCCGGAACTCGGCCTGCCGTCCGAAGACGTACCGGGCGACATCGTAGCTGAGGTTTTGGTCCACCAGCCGGGCGCCATCCTTGAACTCCTCCGGCGTCAGGTCGATGCCCTTCTGCTTGAGGCGCTCGTAGATCTGCTGCCGAATCGCCGGCGTGACGGTGAAGCCCTCGGCGGGGACCGTCTTGCCGCTCTTCTGCTCCAGCGCGTACGAGGTGACCACGTCGCGGTAGACCGGCAAGTCGTCCCCCAGTGCCTTGACGAAATCCCGCTCGGCCTCGGTCAGCGTGTCGGAGCGGATGACGATGTCCGGCACGATGCCGCCGCCGCCGCGAACGATCCGACCGGCTCCGGTCCGATACACCGGGCGAGCCTTGATGGCCGAGTCCGACGCGGACACCTCGGGCTCACCGGGCACCGTGTCGCTGGCCTCCAGCGCGGCCTGCGCCATCTGCTCCTCCTCGCTGTCGGCCGTGCGCTGGATGGTGCGCCCGCTCGGCGTGTACCAGCGCGCGGTCGTGAGCTTGAGCGCCACGCCTTCGCCCAGCGGGAAGAGCGTCTGCACCAGCCCCTTGCCGAAGGTGGGCGTGCCGACCACCACCGCGCGGTCGTGGTCCTGGAGCGCGCCAGCGATGATCTCCGCGGCGCTGGCGGTGCCCTCATTGACGAGCACGACGATCGGCAGCTCGGGCCACGCTTGGCGCGCGTCGTCGAGGAACTGCTTGGTCGAGCCGCGGGCGCGGCCGCGCGTGGAGACGATCTCCTGCTGGGCATCGAGGAAGAGGTCGGAGACTTCAACGCCCTGGTCGAGCAGGCCGCCGGGGTTGTACCGCAGGTCGAGGATGAGCGACTTCATCCCCTTCTTCTTCATCGAGGTGATTTCCTGGCGCAGCTCGCCGGCGGAGGTCTCGCTCACCGGGTTCAGAGAGATGTAGCCGGCGCCGCCGTCGAACATCGTCCCCGCGGGGACGGAGCGAATGTGGATCTGGGCCCGCGTGAGCGGATACTTGATAGGCTCGGCGATTCCGGAGCGGCGGATCGTGATCGTGACCTTGCTGCCCGGGGCCCCGCGGAGGGCCTTCACCGCCTCGTCGTTCTTCCATCCCTCGGTGGACTTCCCGTCCACTTCGATGATCCGGTCGCCCGTCTGGATGCCGGCACGCTCCGCCGGGGTCTCGGGCAGCGGCGCCACGACGGTGATCCACCCGTCGCGCACGTCGATCTGAATGCCGAGGCCCGCGTAGTTGCCCGACGTCTGCTCCGTCAGCGCCTTGTAGTCGTCGCCGGTAAGAAGAACGGAGTACGGATCCTTGAGCTGTTCCAGCATCCCCTCGGTGGCCTTCTCGTAGAGATCGGTCTCCCCCAGGGAATCCACGTAGTACGCGCTCACGTGGCCGAGCACGTCGTCAAAGAGGCGGGCCTGCTGGTACACGTTCCCACCGGCCGCGGTGCCGCGCTGCAGCAACCAGCCGCCGCTGAGGAACGAGATGAGGGATACCACGACGATGACGCCCCAGCGCTGCCGCATTACCGACCTCCGATCCGACGAGCCAACGACCTTGTGGTACGGAATAGTACCGCATCCCGAGCAAGGGGATGTGATAGACGTTCTAACCCGCGACGGCGCCGAACCGTTCCGGCGCCAGCTTGAGGATCTCCGACCACGCCGATTGCAAGAGCCGGTCCGGCCGCATCGCCCCGTCCAAATGTCGCACCCCCTGCCCACGGACCGCCAGATAGTACTCGGCGACCCGGCGGTGGAATTCGCGGCTCTCCCGGTCGAGCCGATCCTGTTGCTTGCCGCCCGCAACCTGCCGCGCCTGGCCGACTTCGGGGCTGAGATCGAGAATCAGCGTGAGGTCGGGCACGAGCCCGTCCGCCGCGGCGCGGTTGGCCGGAACCACTACCTCGGCCGGCAGCCCGCGCCCAGCCATCTGGTAGGCCTCTGTGGACATCGCGAAACGGTCCGAAAGCACCACCCGCCCCTCGGCCAGCGCCGGTCGGATGAGTTGCTGAACCAGGTCCGCCCGGGCGGCGAGATAAAAGAAGAGCTCCGCGACGGGTCCGACGTGGTGCTCCGGATCGAGCAGCGCCTGACGCGCTATCTCGGCCGCGCGGGTCCCACCGGGCTCCCTCACGATCAGCGGGTCCAGCCCCGCCTGGCGCATCCGATCGGCCAGGCTGACAGCGAGCGTGGACTTCCCCGAGCCTTCCGTGCCCTCGAGAACGACGAACAGCCCGGGACCGCTCATCCCAGCGTGATGATGCTGCTGGACGCCCCCTTCTCCATACCTTCGCTGATCTGCTGGTTCACCCGCGCCATCAGCTTCTCGAAGTTGGACCGGGCCACAACATAGGCCTGCCCGACTGGGCTGGTCTCCAGGTCGCGGACGGCGTTCTCGTACGCCTCCGCGGTGGTCTGGTCCGGCATCTGCCCCTGGGCGATCGCCTGGTCCACCTGCCGCGCGAGCGTCTGGATCAGATCCAGCTTGGCCACCGTCTCCTTGTCCTCACGCAGCGAGGACTCGGAGCGCCGCAGCGCCTGATACTCCGACGATTGGCCGATCTGTCGGCCGAGCTCCTGTGCCTTGTCCCAGATCACGATTGTGCGCTCCTCCGAGCGAGCAGGTAGCGCTCGCGTCCGAATAGGTCGGCATGGATGGCGACGTCCATCCAGCCCAACGATTCCGCCCGTGCCGCCGCCTCGCGCGCGCGGGTGCAGTCCACCTCAACCGCCAGCCATCCCCCCGGGCGTAGAACCTCCCGCGTCTCACCCAGCAGACGCACCGTCGCGTGGAGCCCGTCGGGCCCGCTCACCAGGGCCTCCGCAGGTTCCCAGGCCTTTACCGAGGGATCCAGCTCGGCATACTCCCGCTCGGTAAGATAGGGGGGATTCGAGATCACCGCGTCCATCGAGTGCTCGACCAACGGGCCACACAGGTCGCCGCGGATCAGTGCGACCGGGAGACCGAGCGCGTCACGGTTTTCCCGCGCGAGGCTGAGCGCCTCCGCCGATGCGTCCACCGCGGTGACGAGCTCGAAGTCGCCCTCCGCCGCGAGACTCAGCGCGAGGCAGCCGGTGCCGGTCCCGACGTCGAGCACGCGGCCGGTCCGAATCCGTCCGAGCAAGAGGTCCACCAGGCCCTCCGTCTCCGGGCGCGGAATGAGGGCGCGCCGGTCGGTGCGGAGGATGAGCGTGCGGAAGCCGGTGCGGCCTGCCACATGGGACAGGGGCTCGCCGGCCGCGCGCCGGCGCACCGCGTCGCGGAGCGCGGCGGCGAGCTCCGGCTCCGCTTCCATCTCACCGTCCAGCATCACCTCCGCCGCGTTCGAGCGGAGCTCGGTCCAGAGGCGCAGCGCCTCTCGCCGCGGCTCGGTCACCCCGGCCGCGGCGAGCTCGGCCGTGGCCTCCGCCAGCAGCGCGCGGCGCGACGGCAGCACGTCAGGCACCGTCCTGCTCCTGCCGGCTGGCCATACGAAGCGCATCCACCAGGTCGTCGAGGTGCCCGTCGATCACATCGTCCAGGTTGTGCACCGAGAGATTGATGCGGTGGTCCGTCACTCGGCTCTGGGGGAAATTGTACGTCCGGATCTTGGCCGAGCGGTCACCGGTGCCTACCATGGCGCGGCGCTCGCGCGCCCGGGCCGATTCCTGCTCGGCGATCATACGATCGAGCAGGCGTGCCCGCAGCACTTCCATTGCCTTGAGCTTGTTCTGTTGCTGGGATTTCTGATCCTGCTGGCTGACCACGAGCCCGGTCGGGAGGTGGGTGATGCGCACCGCACTGTCGGTCGTGTTCACGCTCTGCCCGCCCGGCCCGGAGGAACGGAAGACGTCCACCCGGATGTCCTTGTCCTCGATCTTCACGTCCACCTCCTCCGCCTCGGGCAGGACGGCCACCGTCGCGGCGGACGTGTGAATGCGGCCCTGAGTCTCGGTAGCGGGCACGCGCTGTACCCGATGGACCCCAGACTCCCTCCGCAACAGACCGTAGGCCCCCTCGCCCCGGACGGCGACGATGGCCTCCTTGAGCCCGCGCAGCGTGCCTTCACTGAGCGAGAGCGGCTCCCAGCTCAGCCGGTTCCGCTCCGAGAATCGCTGGTACATGCGATAGAGGTCGGCGGCGAAGAGGGCGGCCTCGTCACCGCCGGTGCCGGCCCGGATCTCCACGATGGCATCACGCGCGTCGTGCGGGTCCTGGGGCAGGAGCAGCTCGTGCAGCTCCTGACTGACGGCTTCGATCTCGGGTGGGAGCCTCGCAAGGTCCGCCCTCGCGAGGGCGGCGAGGTCCGGATCCGACTCGTCGGCGAGCTCGCGGGCCTGCGCCAGCTCGCGCTCGAGGCGCTCGAGCCGGTCGGCCAGACGCACGACGGGCGCGAGCCGCGTGTGCTCGCGCCCGAGGGCCTTGAGCTTCGAGGGGTCCCGCGCCACGAGCGGGTCGGCCAGCTCCCTGCCGACTTCCTCCGCCCGCAAGAGTGCCTGGCGGAGCCTGCCCTCCACGGCTTAGGCCTTGGGTGTGGCGGCGGCCGGCTCGCTCTGGTACTTCCGCCGGAACCGATCCACTCGGCCAGCGGTGTCGACCAGACGCTGCTTGCCGGTGAAATAGGGATGACACTGCGCGCACACCTCGACGTGGATTGAGGACGAGGTCGAGCGGGTCTCGAACGAGTTCCCGCAGGCGCACACGGCAATGACCTTGCGATAGATGGGATGCAGATCTGCCTTCACTTCCGACTCCGTTTCCGGGTTAGCTGAGGAATCTAGCCCGACGCAAGCCCGGATGACAGTGGCACCATTGAAGTTGGGCATTGTGCGGGGCTTCGCCGCTGGCGAGCGACCGCCTCGTCCGTTGACACACCAGCCTGTGCGCAAGTATGCTACCGCCAACCACTTCCGCTTCCCGAGAGGCCCCCCGTGCCGCTGTCTCCGATCGAGGTCCTGCGCAAGGTCCCGCTCTTCTCCGGTCTCAGCGAGGCCGATCTGAGCGCGTTCGCCGAGTTGACCCGCGAGCGCAGTTATCCCAAGGGCAGCGTCATCGTGTTCGAGGACGATCCGGGCGACGCACTGTTCCTCGTCGCCGCCGGCCAGGTCAAAGTCGTGCTGATCGCGGAGGACGGCCGGGAAGTCATCCTCTCGGTGCTCGGCGAAGGCAGCTTCTTCGGCGAGATGGCGGTGATCGACGAGGAGCCCCGGTCGGCGCACGTCATCGCGATGGAGGACTCCAGCCTCCTGGTGCTCCGGCGCGAGGACTTCCATGCCCGCCTCCGCCACTCGCCCGAGGTGGCCATCTCGCTGCTGAAGGAGATCTCTCGGCGACTCCGCCGCGCCGACGAGAAGATCGGCAGCCTCGTGCTGCTCGACGTGAACGGCAGGGTCGCCCACCTGCTCCTCCGCATGTCGGAAGACGAAGGCGGCGACCGGATCACCCGCAAGCTCACACACCACACCATCGCGCAGATGATCGGCTCCAGCCGCGAGACCGTGTCGCGAACCATGCGGAATCTGGTGGAGCGCGGGATCATCGCCGTGACCCGCAAGGACATAACGCTCCGCGACCGCCGCTCGCTCATGCTCGCGGCGCGCAGGGCGTGAGCGCAGTCACGACCTGGTGGTGACTCTGGCCGTAGCCGGTGGGCGGTCGGTCGCGAGACGTTTGGGAATGTCCCTTCGCCCCCCGGGGCCGCTCGCATGACCTACAACGTCAGGTTCTGGGGCACCCGCGGCTCGATTCCCACGCCCGGCCCGCAGACCGCCCGATACGGCGGCAACACGGCGTGCGTGAGCGTCTCCGGATCCGACGGACGTCTCGTCATCCTGGATGCGGGAAGCGGGCTGCGTCCGCTCGGCCACGAGCTCATGGTCCGACGCAACGGGGCCATCGAGGCGGACGTCCTGCTCTCGCACACCCACTGGGACCACATCCAAGGTCTGCCCTTCTTCAAGCCACTGAGTGCCCCCGGCAACCGCTTCTGCATCGTGGGCGCTGCCCAGGAGGGAGTGGCGCTTGAGGAGATCCTGCGACGGCAGATGGACCCCATGGTATTTCCCGTGCCGCTCCGCGCGCTCGCCGCGGCGATTCAGGTCCAGGAGATCAGCGAAGGCGAGATCGCGCTCCCCGGGTTCACCGCCCAAGCCTTCCGCCTTCGCCATCCCGGAACCACGCTGGGCTTTCGACTGGCCCCCGCCGATGGCGGGAAGGATTTCGCCTACGTCACCGACAACGAGCTGGGCGATGGCGCACGATACCCGGTCGGGCCCGATTGGCGCCGCCACCTGGTCCAGTTCCTCTCCGGAGCCGACACGCTGATCCACGACGCGATGTATGCCGACCAGATCGCACCGGCGCGCTGCGGGTGGGGACACTCGACCCCGCGCCAGGCGGTCACGCTGGCGGCCGAGGCCGGGTGCCGGCGACTGATCCTCTTCCATCACGAGCCGGAGCACGACGACCAGGCGATCGACCGCCTCCTCGACGACACTCGCGCCTTCGCGGCCCGGACGTCACCCGGGCTGGAAGTCGACGCGGCGTCGGAGGGACTGGAGTTTGAGCTGTGAGGCGGGGACTGTCTCGCACAGCGCCGTGGTTGGTCTCGGTGCTCGTCACGCTGGTCGCTGCGCCGCCCGCCGCGGCGCAAGGCGGCGGGGTCAGGTTTGCCGTGCTCCCGTTCGAGAACACCGGCTCGTACGGGCAGGACCGGGAGGTCTTCGAGGGGCTGGAGCTCGCCTTTCCCTCCCTGCTCGCCAGCGCGCTAGACCGCCATCCCGCCGCCGCCGCCGTGCCCCGGGAAGCGTTGCTCGAGGCGATGCGCCGGCACGACCTCGGTCCATCGCAGCGGGTGGACGCCGCGGCCGCCGCCCAGGTCGCTCGCGCAACGGGCGCCCAGTTCACCGTCACCGGCAGCTTCGCGGATTTCTACGGCAAGCTGAGGGTCAATGCCCGTCTGGTGGACGCCAAGACCGGTGAGATCGTGAAGGTGGTCTCCAACGACGATCCGAAGCTCCAGGACCGGACCCAGCTCGCCGCCATCATTCAGGCGGTGGCCGAGCGGCTCGTCCGCGCCGCGGGGTTGCAACCCTATCCCTCCGGGGCCGCCGCTCCTTCCATCCCCACCGAGGCCGTCACCGCCTTCGGGCGTGGTCTCCTGTACGAAGGGCGGGATGACCGCGCGAAGGCGAGCGAGTTCTACCGCAGTGCACTCACGGCCTTCCCCGGATTCCAGGAAGCGGCGGCCGGCCTGGAGCGGGTCCGGGGCGGCTAGCCAGCCACAGACCCGCCGCCACGCCCAGGTGGATGGGCAGCAGCAGGGCGATGATCGGCCCGTTCACCTGATCCAGCCCCGGAAGCGCCTGGAGCACGAATCCCGTCAGCGAAAGAACGAACAGCGACAGCGCCACCGCGCGCGCCCAGCGCCCCGCCCGATGCCCGCGCAGGCCGAGGGGGACAAGGATGGCGAGCGCGATCAGGAGAGGGTTGAGCTGGAACAGGTTCTCGTTCCGGTACGCCATGACGTGATCGGTGAAGGCCCAGAGCACCGCCAGCACGACGCCGCCTAGTCCGCCGAGCAGACCCCAGAGACCAGAAAACAAGCCGAGTCCGATCCGTGCCCAGCGCCGCTCCGTGTCGCCGGCGGCCGCGCCCAGCAGTACGGCGAGCCCGCCGACGACCGCACCCGCAGCGGCGTACCACGGAAGCCACGATGGCGGAGCGCCGGGCGGCTCGGGCGCGGTGGACTCAAAGAGCGTCCGCTCGCCGGCGACGAGCTGGACCGTCGTTCCATTCGGTCCCGGCAGCACCACCCGCCGGGCATGCTCTCGGAGCGCCAGGGGCAGGAACATCTCCTCCCATGCGGATATCGGTCGGTCGACGCCGGGACCGAGCGCCAGCAGGAGCCCCGTGGAGACGGGTGGATCGTTGGCCGTGAGGCGCTGGGTGTGGAACCGGTAGGTCGTTCCCGTCGGGAGTCCGGCGGTCTGCGCCTTGATCGCGCCGCCGAGCACGCGGTCGAGGGCGTCCCGCACTCTGGTGGAGCAGTTGTCACGATAGTAGTCGTAATGGTAGAACCGGTGCTCGGGCTGCTCGTTCCACCGGAGAAACTCGCGCAGCTGCAGGCGAGCGGCCGGCGGCAGGTTGAGCTCCTGCATCCACACCGAACGATTGTCCCGGACGTACGTCCGCACGTACGCCTCGGCGGGAAAGCCCGCCATCCAGTACCACATCTGCCCGCGGATGAAGCGGAGCAGGAAGTTCTCCTGCTGGAAGTCGAACAGGCCGTAGTTGTAGGCGGTGTCCGGCTGCGCTGCGGGATCGCGGATCCAGATCGCGTTGTGACCGAACCGCTCCCACACCCGCTCGCCTGGTCCCATGGTCAGGAGGTACACCCGGAGCTCCGAGCCGGGCTCCGGCGTCTGCACGGCCCCCTGCGCGACCGCGGGCGCCATCAGCAGGGCGCCCGCGAGCAGTGAGAACGTGATGCCGCGGCTCACAGCACCACGTCTCGTCGGTCCTGGGCCGAGCGGTAGATCGCGTCCACCACCTGGTGCAGCACGACATGGTCCTGAAGCGCGGGAACCTTGGCCTCCCCAGCGACGGCCGCCACGAAATGAGCCCACTCCGCCCGGTACGAGGCGGTGAAGGCGTTCTCACGGCTGCCCGACGCGGTGGGCGAGACATCCATCGGGACGCCGTGCAGCTCCTTCCACACGGTCAGCGGATTGATCGCCGCGCTTCCCTTGTTCCCCCGCACACCGACCCCGAACCGCTCGCCTTCGCCCAGATGGCGCCAGGTCACGTCCACGAAGAGCGACATGCCGTTCTCGCAGACGACGAAGGCGCTGCCGGACTGCTCCACCGACCGGTCCTTGCCGGCGTCGAGGCTCGCGCTCACTCGCACGGGCGCGGGGTTTCCGCCCAGCCAGAGTCCCAGATCGAGGATGGAGAGCCCGAGGTCCAGCATGGCTCCTCCGCCCGCCTGATCGCGCCGCTGTCGCCAGCCGAGCTGGTTGCGACTGGGGCGGAAGACGTGCCAGCTGCCGCGCACGCTCTCGATCGTCCCCAGCTCGCCCCCCTGCACGAAGCTGCGGACGATCTGCACGTCGGGCCGGTAGCGGTGGTTCATGCCCACCATCACCACACGCTGGCGCTTCTCCACCGCGCGCACGATACGCTGGGCGCTCGCGGCCGACATCGCCAGCGGCTTCTCCACCAGCACGTGGACCCCGGCCGAGAGCGCCGCGAGAATGTGCGA
>DATLHD010000055.1:0-4104 GCA_035540075.1 Gemmatimonadales bacterium | reverse complement strand
GGCCAGCCGGGCCCGCCCCTCCTCGAGTTCGGCCGCGTCATACCAATCTCCCGCTTCGATCGGGAGCTGCCGGGTGAGGTCCTTCGCGGGCACGGTCTTGTTTCCGGTAACGGCGAACTCGCGCACCTTCGCGCGGAGACCGGGCTGCACCCGGACGACGACGTCGGTGCGATAGGCGGCGGTGTCCACCAGCGCGTTCGCCTCCGCGGCGCCGAAGGGGTACCCGCGGTTGCGGAGCCAGCGTGCGGTCCGCTCGGCGAGTCCGCGCCGCTCACCTTCACCGAAACGGCCACCCACCTCGCGCTCCGCCCGCACGAACTGGTCCCATTCCTCTTTCAGGTCGGGGTCAATCGCCGGCGGACTGCTGTCGCGGGCAACGAACCGGATGTCGCGTAACTGGACCGGCGGGCCCTCTTCGATCAGGAACGCCACGTCCACCAGGTCCTCCTTGGCATCGTAGTGGACGTCGTAGTCCACCTTCGCCTTGAGGAAACCGGACATGACATAGAGGTTGCGGAGCCGGGCTACATCACGCTGCAGCTCGATCGGCTTGAAGGGATGGTTGCCCACCGCGGTCACGAGCGGAACCCAGCCGAAGGTGCGTCGAAGGCCGACCGCCCCCCCACGCTCGGTCAGTGCGATGTGGGGACGCAGATCCCGCTCCAGCAGCGTCTGTCCGCCGGTGAACCGGAACTCGATGCTCTTCACCTGAGTCTTGGGCCCGACACCGGTCAGCGCATCCTGGGCCGCAAGGGGGGAGCCGGCCAGGAGCAACGCGAGGACGAGGGCGGCGCGCTCAGAACGCATGGCGACCCCGCATCAGCAGGCTGGCCGGGAGACTGCCGCCGCGCATGGTGCTGCGCAGCCAGCGCTGCCAGGCGTACTCCAGCTCGAATCCCGGTCCGCTGGCCTCGGTGGTCTGCTGACTCGAGGTGCTCGTGCCGATGCGAAGCGGCTGGTGCAGGCTGACGAAGACCCGCGAGCCGAGATATCGCCCTGCCGTCAGCGTGAGACCCTGCTCCGGCTCCTGCCGGATGGTGAACACGTCAAAGCCCAGCTCCTCGCCCGCGGCTCCGCCGAGGGTTCCCGCCAGCTGCCCGATCGCGACCTGGGACGCATTCACTCCTCCACCCTGCTCACCCCCCAGCGGGTTGTCCGACGCCGGCCGGCCGGTCACGATGTAGGAGATGATGTCATCCTGACTCATGTCCGGATCCGCCTCGAAATCGAGCTTGAGGCTGTCCGGGCGGCCGGTGGTGTGGACGTTGATGACCACTTCCTCGGCGTCAGGGTCGCCCGTCGGCACGCGGTACTGAGCCGTGACGTCGAGGTTGGTAGACTCGACCGGCCCCTGGAGCGTGATCTCGCCTTCGGTCAGCCGGAACGTGCGGCCGTACAGGTTGAGCTCGCCGCGATCGGGAATCGGCTCCACCTGCCCGAAGAACTGCATCTCCCCGCCGGGCTCCTGCCGAAGGTTGATCCGGCCGGAGAGCTCGATATCCATGCTCGGGCTCTGCGCCTTCCGGAGCCACACCCTCCCGGGGAAGGACAAGTCGACGTTCATGCGGAAGCGATCCATGAAGCCGGGAGCTTCCTCGGCGTTCGCCGCGGCGGCGGGCCCGAAGCGCTGCGCGAGCTGCTGGAGATCGGCCGGCGTGAGCTCCACCTCTTCCACCGCCGTCGCCGTCTCACTCCCGGCGAAGATCTCGGCTTCCTTCAGATACAGCTTGCCCGTCAGCACCGGCTTGGCCGCAGTCCCCGCGAGGCGAACCTCGCCTTCCGCGACGGCGTGAAGCTGGGCCGAGTGAGACGCCAGGAAGTCCTTGAGGTGTGCGTCGATCGCGAGTGACGGGTCGGCCAGCGGCTCGAGGAGCACGTTGCCGCTGGCGAGCAGCTCCTGTTTGTCCCCGGTGGCGAGTCGCAGCGTGTCGATCGTGAAGCGCTCGCCATCCAGGCGCCCCGCCAGGCGGCCACCGCGGTAGGTGACACCGAGAACCGGCAGCTCCACGCCGAGACCACGCAGGTCCACCTTGCCGGTGGCCCTTGGCCGATCCGGCGTGCCTCCGATGCGCGCGTCCACCGCAAGCGCTCCGGTCAGGCCCTTCGCCGTCTCCTCCGGCAGCAACGGCTCGAAGAAGCCCAGATCGAAGCTGTCGGCACGCACCGAGAGCAACATGGTGTCGGCAGCCTCTCGCGCGAACCCGACCTGGGCCGCGGTGTCCTCGGGCGCGAGCGTGAACCTCCAGGGAAGCGTCCCGGCCACTCTCAGACGCCTACCCGTGGTAGGGCCGGCCGTGGCGTCGACCCGAAGCCCCGCCCGGGTCCACGACAGCTCCGACTCGATCCGCCCCAGGTTCTTGGCACCGCGCTCACGCACGTCGAGGCCTACCTTGCCCTCCAGCGAAGGCGCCTCCGCGGGCCCCGACAGCTTGAGCGTTCCATCCAGGCGCCCGGCGATAGGGACCAGCCTCGCCTCTTCCAGCGCGTCCAGGTCGAAACCAGTGATCCGCATCGTCATGTCGCTGGAGTCGCGCCGCGCGAAGATCCCGTCGAAGGCGATGCTGCGGTCGCGTGCCCCCAGGGTGAACCCTCGGACCTCGACCACGTCGGGGCGGAGCGCGATGCCGGCGGGCCGGGCAAGCCTCCACGTGCGCCGTCCCTCGCGGAGATCGAGCCGCTGGAGGGTCGCGACGGTGCTGTCGCCGCCCGCGCGCCCCGCCAGGGCGAGTGCGAGGCCGATGTCGTCGTTGACGTCGATGGTGCCCTGGAGCGCGACGACCGAGTCGTAGCGGGCGGCGAGGTTGATGTCGTGAACCGACAGCTTGCCGATGGCGGCGCCTATGACCCGCAGCCGCCCGGCGACCGCGCTCTTGCCGGCGCTGTCCATCGTCGCCGAACCCTGGGCGGTGAGTCGCTCGGCCAGGGTGCCGGCATAGAGCAGCCGGAAGGCGTCGGCATGGCCTTCGATCTTTCTGCGCTCCGGAGGCCCCGTGAGGGTGAGATCGAGCAGGGTGGAGTCCATGACCACCGAGTCGGCGCCCGCGAGCAGGGCGAGCGGGGTGAGGTCTCCCGCGCGTCCGGTGACCCGGAACGTGTCCCTCGCGACGCTGGGACCCGAGCGGAGGGCGATCCGGCCGCCGCCGTCGAGCATGACCGCGTTGGATCGCACGACCAGCGTGTCCAGCTCGACGGCCCCGGGCGATGGGCGGAATGCCGCGTGGAGCTGCTGCAGTCGTACACCGCCGATCCCCCCCACTGCCGTGACCTGCCCGCCCAGGGCGGCAAGGCCGCTGCTGTCGGCCGCGATGTCGAGACCGAAGCGGCCCTCGAGGCGCCCGTCGACCGAGGTGTCGCCGGTCCAGCGCGCCAGCCGCTCGAGCCGCAGGTCACCGTCCGCGCGGACGCGTGACTCCTCGGCCCCCACCCTGCCCTTGAACGCGGCCGTCGCCGCGGCATCCTGGCCCTGGAGCCGGAGGTCGCCCTCAAGGGTGCCGCGATCGAGTTCGACGGTCAGACGGCCCGGACCGAGCTCCGCGTCGTTGACTCGGGAGGGCAGAAGCTCGAGCTGCAGCCGGGCCAGGAGGCTGTCGAGCGTCGTGCCGGAGAGAGAGCCGGTGAACCGGGCATTCAGCGCCGTGCTCAGGCTGTCGTTGCCGAGGAGCGCACCCAGATCGAGCGAGTCCGCCCGGCCGTCGCGGACCGCATACGAGGGCACATCGGCCATGGGCCGGCCCTCCCCGGCAACCGAGAGAGATCCACCGTTGGTACGGAGCCCTGCTTCCCAGGTGAGGCGCTCGCCGCTGAGCTCCGCCGTCGCCTTCCCTCCGGCGACTTGGACACGGCCCAGACGGGAGGGCTCGATCGTGAGACTTCCCTTCACCGCACGGACGGCATCGCCCCAGGTCCCCCCGCCGGATCCTGCCAGCGTCACCGGTCCGCTCAGGTCCGGCCGGTCGAGCAGCGTGCCGAGATCCACGCTGTCGAGCGCCGCACGCCGTACCTGGAAGGTGATGACCGAGTCGAATGGATGGGCGCTGGCTTCGACGGCGATGGTGCCGCCCTGGAGCGCACCCCGGAGATCGAGCACGGCCCGGCCACCCTCCA
>DATLHD010000054.1:0-3556 GCA_035540075.1 Gemmatimonadales bacterium | reverse complement strand
TCTCGGCCTGGCGGCGGGTCAGGTCGCGGTGGCCACGCTCGACTGGGTCATCGCGGGGTCGGTGTTCTTCGCGTTGCTCTCGGCGCCCCACCTCTCCCTGGCGGGCTTCCTCTCGTTGTTCCTCGTCGCGCAGCTCATCGGTGTGGTCACCCACGTGCCGGCGGGCCTCGGCGTGTTCGACGCGGGGATGCTACTGCTGCTGCAGCCGTTCCTTCCCCCGGGGACCGCCGTGGCCTCGCTGGTCGCCTACCGCGCCATCGCCTACCTCCTTCCGGCACTCGCGGCGGTCGCCGCCTTCGCCGGCTGGGAGATCAGGCTCCGCCGCGAGCCGGTGCTCCACGCGATGGGCGCCGCCCGGCAGTGGCTGACGGCGGTGGTCCCCACCGTCTTGAGCGCGGCCACCTTCCTTGCCGGCTGCGTGCTGCTCGCCTCCGGCTCCACCCCCGCCGTGCCGAGCCGCCTCGCCTGGCTGGCCGGCATCGTCCCGCTGGGTGTGATCGAGGCGGCCCATTTCGTCAACAGCCTGGCCGGCGTCGGCCTGCTCCTGCTCGCCCGCGGGCTGCACCGCAGGCTGGACGGGGCCTATCAGCTCACGGTGCTCGCGCTCCTGGTCGGCATCGGCGCCTCGCTGCTCAAGGGTGGCGATTTCGAGGAGGCGCTGGTGCTCTCGGGCGTGCTGGCGCTCGTCGTGCCCGCGCGAGCCCGCTTCTATCGGCGGGCCGCGCTGCTCAGCGGTCCCTGGTCGCCGGGCTGGCTCATCGCCGTCGCCCTCGCGCTCGCGGCCACTGGGTGGCTCGGCCTGTTCTCCTATCGCCACGTGGTGTACAGCCACGACCTCTGGTGGCGGTTCGCCCTCGACGCCGACGCGCCGCGCTGGCTGCGCGCCGAGGTCGGCGTGGCGGTCCTGGTGGCCGCCGCCGGGCTCACCTATCTGCTGGGCCCGGCGCGTTGCCCTCTCTCACCGCCGAGCGAGGAGCACATGGAGCGGGTCGCCCGCCTCGCCTACGACACGGGAGAGCTCCGGATGTACCTCGCCCTGCTCGGCGACAAGTCGCTGCTCTTCGGAGCGCGAGGGGGCGCGCTCATGTACGGCGTATCCGGACGCAGCTGGATCTCCATGGGCGATCCGGTGGGCGCGCCGGAGGACCGTCGGGAGCTGGCATGGCGGCTCAAGGAGCTCGCCGACCGGCATGCGGGCTGGCCGGTGTTCTACGAGGTGGGTCGCCACAATCTCCCGCTGTACGTGGACCTGGGCAGCACGCTGGTCAAGATCGGTGAAGAGGGTCGAGTCCCGCTGGCGACGTGGTCCCTCGAGGGGAGCGCGCGCGCCCGGCAGCGCCGCACGCTGCGGACGTTCGAGCGCGCTAACTGCGTCTTCGAGATCGTCGGGCCCGAGGACGTGCCCCGGCTCCTTCCCGAGCTGCGACGCGTCTCCGACGCCTGGCTCGCCTCGAAGCACACGCGGGAGAAGCGCTTCTCGCTCGGGTTCTTCGACGAGCGATACATGCGCCACTTCCCGGTCGCGGTCGTGCGCGACGAGCGGGGCATCCAGGCCTTCGCCAACCTGTGGCTCAGCGGCAACCACGAGGAGCTCACACCCGACCTGATGCGCTACCACCCGGATGCGCCGCACGGGATCATGGAGTTCGTGCTCACCCGTCTCATCCTCTGGGGGAAGGCCGAGGGGTATGCCTGGTTCAACCTGGGGATGGCCCCGCTCTCCGGGCTCGACTCCCGCGCGCTCGCGCCGCTCTGGAGCCGGTTCGGTTCGCTCGCGTTCCGCCATGGCGAGCACTTCTACAACTTCCGCGGGCTGCGACAATACAAGGAGCAGTTCGGGCCCCTGTGGGAGCCCCGCTACCTCGCGGTCCCCAGCAGACTGGCGCTGCCCCGGGTGCTCTCAAACCTGGCGACACTGGTCTCGGGTGGCCTCACCGGCGTGGTGGCGAGATGAGCCGCTCCGCTCGACTCACCCTGACGCTGCTCCTGGTGCTGATCAGCCCGGCAGCGGCGCAGACCGGATCCGATTCGCTGATCCCGGTCGCCGATCTGCCGCTGACGGCGGTCCCGACGCCGCAGGGCCGCCTCCTGGCCGTGCTGCTGACGGGTGACGGCGGCTGGGCGGTGGGCGATCGATCGCTGGCCGCGGCCTTCGTCCGGCAGGACGTGGCGGTGGTGGGCCTCAGCTCGCCGAAGTACCTGGCCCATGGGCGCACGCCGGCGGAAGCGTCGGCGGACCTCGCGCGCATCCTCCGGCACTTTCTGGCTGCATGGCACCGGGAGCGCGTCATCGTCGTCGGGTATTCCCGGGGCGCCGATATCGGTCCCTTCATGGTCTCACGACTCCCGTCCGCCCTGCGAAGCCGCGTGGCGTTGACCGTCCTCCTCGGCCCCGGACCCATAGCAAGCTTCCGGTTCGCCCTGCTCGACATCCTGAGCAGCCACACCAAGAGCGGCGGGCTACCGGTGAGCCCGGAGGTCGCCAAGCTGCGCGGCATTCCAGTGCTCTGCATCTACGGCGCCCGCGACCCGGGGGCGATCTGTGCCTCGCTCCAGGCGAAGGGTCTTGCCCGCGCTGTGGTCCGGAGCGGTGGCCACGCGGTGGGCGGCGCGGATGGGCCTGCGCTGGTGAGCGCGATGCTCGGCGCCCTCCCCCGATCGGGGGAGCAAGGAAGTCCAATCGCGATGCTTCTGCCGGCGGCATCTTCGCGACGTCTCCCGGAGCCGGCCGGCCCGGGCGCTCCACATGCACCGAGGAAATGAGACGATGCGGGAACAGCGTCGGGTGCTGGTGGTGGACGACGACAGTGGGATCCGGACCTTGGTGGGTCGTGTGCTGGAGCGTGCGGGCTGGTTGGTGGTGGACGCGGGCGACGGCGCACAGGCGCTCGAGATCCTCGAGCGTGGGAAGGTGGACATCGACCTCGTGCTCACCGACGTCAGCATGCCCATGCTCGACGGGCTCGAGCTCGGCCGCCGGATCGCCGGAATGACGCCGCCGAGGCCGGTGCTGTACATGTCTTCGGAGCTCCCGGACGCGCTCGCCCCCGAGGGTGCCGATCGCAAGGTCCCGGCGTTCCTGTTGAAGCCGTTCTCGATGGAGACGCTCGTCACCGCGGTCGTGGGCCTGCTGGCTGCGTCCGCCGCAGCGGGTTAGCGGTGCGGGGCGATGATCGCCCGACAGCGCTCAGTCTGCCGACGCGAACGAGTTGGACGCGGACGAGTTGGACGCGGTCGTGCCGATGGTCCAGTACACGGTCTGTCCTGGTCCGACGCTGAGGCTCGGGGTGGTGATGGGGATGGAGCTCCCGATGGGATCGGCCAGCAGCCGGACCCGGAAGCTGCTCGAGGCCGCGGCACGGGGGATCGCGAGCGTACCCGTCGAGAGGCCGTTCACCGCGCCGAGGAACACCCTGTTGCCCTCATCGAGCAGGTAGATGTTCATGTCGTTGAAGTTCTGATTGTCGATCTGCACCACGGTCTCGCCGCTCGGTGCCTTCCCTTCCTGCTCGGAAGCCGGCTGCGGTGTCGGCTCCGACGGCGTTGCGCGGCCGCT
>DATLHD010000053.1:0-11097 GCA_035540075.1 Gemmatimonadales bacterium | reverse complement strand
GTATTCGGTGCATTCGAGCGCATGGCGGCCGACATCAGCACCAGTCGGCAGGCACTCGAGGCGGCACGAAAACGGACCGCGGACGTGCTGGCCACCGTGGCCACCGGGGTCGTAGGACTCGACCCGCGAGGTCAGGTGCTGATTGCGAACCCGCAGGCGACCGAGATCCTGGGCACGAGCCTGGCCGAGGGTGAGCCTTTCCTCGAGCGCCTCGGGCCGGAGTGGTCGCCGCTCGCGATCGTCGTCACGCGTTTCCTGCGGGATCCGGAGGCTGACCCGGGGGCCGAGCTCGAGGTGAGCGGTCGGCGGCTCACCGTGCAGCTCGCGCCACTGGGCCCCGACGTCAGGGGCGTGGTCATCGCCTTGAACGACGTCACCGATCTCTCCCGGGCGGAGCGGGTGTTGGCCTGGGGCGAGATGGCCCGTCAGGTGGCCCACGAGATCAAGAACCCGCTCACGCCCATGCGGCTCGGACTGCAGCACCTGCGGCGGGTGTATCGCGACCGCCGAGAAGACTTCGATCGCACACTGGAAGAGACGGCGGAGAGAATGCTGGCGGAGATCGACCGGCTGGACACCATCGCGCGCGCGTTCAGCCGGTTCGCCGCTCCCGCGAGCGACACCCAGCCCCTGGACCGCATCGACCTCGGACAAGTGGTCGGCGAGGTGGTCCAGCTCTACCGGCTGGCGGAGGAAGGCTGCGAGGTCGAGCTGAGGGTCGAGCCGCCGGCCTACGGCGCGGGCCGCGCCGACGAGGTCAAGGAGGTGCTGGTGAACCTGCTGGAGAACGCGCGGAACGCCGACGCTCGCCGAGTGCTGGTCACGGTACGGAGCGGCGAGATCACGGTGGCGGACAACGGCAGGGGCATCGAGCCAGACCTGCTTCCCAGGATCTTCGAGCCGCGGTTCTCGACGACCACGAGCGGATCAGGACTCGGGCTCGCGATCGTGAAGCGACTGGTGGAGGGCTGGGGCGGCTCGATCGAAACCGGAAGCGAGACGGGGCGGGGAACGACGATCGTGGTGCGGCTGCCGGCCTAGGGTGTGGCCGGCCGAGCGCCTGCCACGCTACCGGGCTCGGCCGGACGCCTGGGACGCAACCGCGGCGGTGATCGTCTCCTGCTGCGTGTGCGAGCCGCGCAGAAGCCGGAGCGCCGCCTGCATCTGCCGGTCGGCCTTGGCTTGGCGCCGAACCACCGACTCCGTCCCGAACAGCTCCCGCGCAATCTCGTAGCCGAGCTGGTCGGCGACGTAGGCGGACGCCTCCTCGTAGGTCTCCGGGGAGAGGCTCACACCGGCCTCGACCAGACGAGCGTAGAGGCCTTCGCGCATGGCCGCGGTGACCTGGAACGACTCGTCGGTGACGCTGCCGTCGGCGCGCAGCTCGGCCGCGTAGGCGCTGAGCACCAGCCGGAAGCGCTCCAGGTCGTCACCCAGGGCGGAGTAGAGGACCCGCTCGCCGTCGGTGCGCAGCGAGGAGCGTACGGTGAGGTCGGGAAGGATGCCGCTCTGGTCCGGAATCGGTCGTCCGGCGCGGGTGCGGAGCACCTGCGGCTCCAGCGCGGGAGTCCGGTTGGCGGCTCCCCCCGCGACCTGCGCGGGCGGACGCTGCACCCAGCGACCGCTCGGGGTGAACCACTTCGCCGTGGTCAGCTTGAGCGCGACTTCCTCGCCCAGCGGGTAGGTGGTCTGGAGGACGCCCTTGCCGTACGTCGGCGTGCCGACGATAGCCGCGCGGTCGTGGTCCTGGAGCGCGCCCGCGATGACCTCGGCGGAGCTCGCTGTGCCTCGGTTCACCAGCAGCACCAGGCGGATGTCGTCCCACTTGGCCGAGTCGTCGGCCAGATACGCCCGCGGACCCTTGGAGGACCTTCCCTTGCTGGTGGCAACCGTGTCGCCAGGTTGGAGGAAGAGCCCGGCGACCTTCACGCCCTCCCGGATCAGGCCTCCAGGATTGGACCGCAGATCCAGCACCAGGGCTTTCATGCCCTCGCCTCGCAGGCGTTCCACGGCACCCCGAAGCTCGTCCGCGGCGTTCTCGCTCATGCGGTGCAGCACCACGTAGCCCACCCCGCCGTCGAGGAGGACACCCGGCGAAGTGGCCGGCACGTGGACCGCGGTGCGGGTGATCTTGCGAACCACCGGTCGGTCGGAGCCGATCGGGCGCACCAGGACGGTCACGGCGGCGCCACCATCCCGGATCGCCTCGTCCACCTTGCCGGCGTCCCAGCCCTTGGTGCTCTTGCCGTCCACCGCGAGAATCTCGTCCCCCGGATTCAGCCCCACGACGCCGCCGAACCCCCACCCCGACTCGGCCGGGCCGTTCACGCCGCTGCGCAGCTGGGTGCCGGTCATCTGACGCTGGTATTCGCGGTAGCTCTCCCGGACCAGCAGCTCGGCGTAGGGATCGTTCAGGGAGGTGACCAGCGCGTTGGCGGCACGCTGATAGAGGTCGCCTTCACCCATGGAGTCGATGTAGTGGCGGTGGATTGAGCCTACCACGTTCTCGAACAACCGGGCCTGCTGGTAGACATTCCCCTCGGCGGACGGCCTGGCTCGGGTGAGCCACGCTCCGCTCGCGAACGAGATCGCGACGATCGACGCCAGCGCTATCCACCGCGCTCGAGGGAATGACTTCATGGCCACAGACTCCCGCAGGTCACGCCGCCGACTGCCCGAGGCAACCTCTGGAGAAGGGATGATGGTGGAACGGAACGACTCGCCGACAAAGACTGCAGCAAAAGGGGGGCCGGTCGGACCTCAGCTGCGTCTCAGTGCCCCTCGGGATTCAGGGGATCCACGGTCAGGGTGGAGTCCTGCCAGGTCCTCACCGAGGCCAGGTGGCAGGCCGCGACGAACTTCTCCGTGGGGTGCGAGCCCCGCTGGATCAGCGCGTGCAGCATCTCGTGACGGACCAGCCACTCCTCGCCGAGTGCGTTGGCGGGGAGGTAGATCCGGTTGCCTCTCCGCATCCACCAGCCGTGCGCGACCTCGTTGCCCAGGGAGATGGCACCGGAGGGCGAGTCCACGGCGTAGAAGGTCACTTGCGACATGTCAGCCTTGAGCCCGGAGCACTCCTCGGTCTTGATCCACCACGCCTGGTAGAGCTCCAGCGTCGGCACGGACCAGGCGCGCTCGACCGGCGCGACCGGGGCGGCACCCGACTTGGGTGTGGCGCAGGCCGCGAGGAGGAACGGGAGGGCGTACCAGCGGGCAAATCGCATCATGGTGCTCCGGACATTCTGCGGTTTTCGGGTTCTTCCGTCGCGCCGCCGGTACCCGGCGGGGGACACTGCTCAGCTAGGTTGGCGGAACCTTCACCGCCCGCCGGTCATGCTTTCCCGTATCAGATCAGCCGCCGTCCTTGGTATCGATGCGTTCCCGGTCGAAGTCGAAGTGGACATCAGCAATGGTATGCCGTCCTTCTCGACCGTCGGCCTGCCGAACGGGGCCGTCAAGGAGGGCAGGGAGCGGGTCTCCGCTGCTCTCGCGAACGCCGGCTATCAGTTTCCTCTGAGGCGGATCACCGTAAACCTGGCTCCCGCGGACATACGCAAGGATGGTTCCGCGCTGGATCTGCCGATCGCTCTCGGGCTCCTGCTGGCCAGCGGCCAGATTCCCGAGGCTAACCTTAAGCACACCATGGTCTTGGGTGAGGTGGGTCTGGAGGGTGACCTCCGCCCCATCCGGGGTGCCCTTTCCGTGGCCCTCGCCGCCCGTGCCGCAGGATGCACCGAACTGCTCCTCCCTGCGGACAACCTGTCCGAAGCCGGTGTGGTTCAGGGCCTCACCGTGCGCGGCGCCAGGACCCTCGCCGAGGTGTGCGATCACCTGACGGGCAGCCGCCCGATCGCTCCGGTCTGCATCAGCCCGAACGCCCTGGTTTCCGCCCGGGTTCCGGACACCCTCGATTTCGCCGATGTCCGGGGTCAGGCAGCCGCCAAGCGCGCGCTCGAGGTGGCCGCGGCCGGGGCCCACAACATCCTTCTCATCGGGCCGCCCGGAGCAGGGAAGACCATGCTCGCCCGCCGGTTGCCTACGATCCTGCCACCCCTGTCCTTGGAAGAGGCCGTCGAGACCACCCGAATCCACAGCGTCGCCGGCCTGCTTGGACTCGGCCGGTCGCTCTGCACCGTCCGGCCCTTCCGGGCACCACACCACACGGTGAGCGACGCCGGCCTGATCGGCGGGGGCTCTCCGCCTCGTCCCGGCGAGGTCAGCCTGGCCCACGGGGGAGTGCTCTTCCTGGACGAGCTTCCCGAGTTCCGTCGCAACGTCCTGGAGGTACTGCGTCAGCCACTGGAGGACGGCACCGTCACGTTGAGCCGCGCGGCTCTCAGCCTGTCCTTCCCCGCGCAGTTCATGCTGGCCGCAGCGATGAATCCCTGTCCCTGCGGCTACCGGGGCGACCCCGTGCACGCCTGCCGCTGCGTTCCACCGGAGATCGAGCGGTATCGCTCCCGCATTTCCGGGCCGCTGCTCGACCGGATCGACATTCACCTGGAGGTGCCCGCCGTGCCCTATCGCGACCTGCTCTCCGGACCGGCGGAAGAATCGAGCGCCGCAATCCGCACCCGGGTGGAGCGCGCGCGCGAGGTGCAGCGTCAGCGGTTCAGCGACCGCCCTGGACTTCACGCCAATGCCCGGATGGCTGCGCGGGACATCCGCCGACATTGTTCCGTGAGCGCCTCGGTGGAGTCGCTCTTGAGGGACGCGGTCACTCGTCTTGGCCTCTCCGCGCGAGCCTACCATCGAATCCTCAAGATCGCGCGCACAATCGCCGACCTCGGCGGATCGGAGCACCTTGCTGCCAATCACGTCGGTGAGGCCATCCAGTATCGAAGCCTGGATCGCCGGCGGGCAGCTGCGTAGCGGGCAACTCGATTATGGATGCGAAGGGAACCCGACTGCAGGAATCTGCACAAATGGACTGGCCGGCACAACCGGTGAGCCGGTTCAGGAGTGGAGCCGGTGCCTAGGCCGGAAGCGACAGCCGTCCTTCGGAAACCAACACCGAGGAGCCCCCCACGCGAACCGCCGAGATCCGGCCTCCCGAGCGCTCGCAGGTGATGTGGAGTCGGCTCGGCCGACCCATCTCCACTCCCTGGTCCACCACCCAGCGGAGTGTCCCGTGTTCCGGCCCACCCGTGGTGGCAAGGAAGCCGGCCAACGCGGCGGCGGCGGACCCCGTGGCCGGGTCTTCGGGAACCCCCAGCGCTGGGGCGAACATCCTGGCCCTGAAGTCCGCGCCGTCGCGACGCTGGGTCTCGGCGAAGGGAAATACCGACGAGGTCCACCAGCTAGAGAGCGACCGTTCCCAGGCAGGCAGGTTGATGCGCGCCCGCGCTAGACTCGCCTCGTCGCGCAGCGGCACGAACAGGTAGGGCACGCCGCAGGTGAACCCCCGCGGCGGCAGGTCGTTCGCCCGGAGGTCCTCCGGGCGCAGCGAAAGCGCGGAGGCGATTTCCTCCAGCGGAGGGGGCGGTGGTCCCTCCTCCGGAAGCCGAGCGGCGGTGAGCTCGCAGTAGCCGGGCCGCCCTTGCCGGGAGCGAATGGTCACCGCCACGGGCCCCACGCCTTCTTCGAGGACGATCGACGCACCCTCGGCGCCAAGCGGCACCTCGCCGATGCTGGCGAGCACGAAGGCGGTCCCGATCGTCGGATGACCGGCGAACGGAAGCTCCGAGGCGGGAGTGAAGATGCGGACCCTTCGAGTGTGCGCCGGGTCCGAGGGAGGGAACACGAACACCGTCTCGGAGAGGTTGAGCTCCCTCGCGATCGACTGCATCACGCCGGTGTCGAGCCCCTCCGCTTCGGGGAAGACCGCCAGCTGATTGCCGCCGAACATCCGCTCGGTGAAGACATCCGCCGTGAAGAAGCGCATCGGTTCCGTGCTCAAGGTTGGGTGACGACCGACATCGGTACGTGGTAGCTCGTCGAGTCCCAGCTCAGCCGCAAGAGGCCGCCATCCTCGCCCGGCTCGATCGCGATGGTGAACTGCTCCAGTGGCTCGGCCAGGGTCTCACGCTCCATCTCTATCCGCGCGAGGTCGAAGGTCCGCTCGTAGTGCGTGCCCCACTCTCCGGTCCGGCGATTCAGGATCAACGTCGCGCCGTCCCGCCTCGGCAGGGTCCAGAGGCTGTAGGTGCCGGCGGGAATCTTCCGGCCACCGATCACGAGCGGTGTATCCGTCGTGAATTGCGTAGCCTCGTTGGCTCCTGTCCGCCACACTCGTCCCCATGGCACCACGTGACCGAACACGACGCGACCTCGCCGGCTGGGCCGCCCGTAGTCCACCATCATGCGCGCGGGACCGATCTCGCCCCAGGCCGTGTCGCGAGGCGACAACTGACCGACCGGCCCGTGGGCCGCCTCGGCCGAGGCAAAGACGCGTGCGAAGTGCTCGAGATCCGGCGCCAGGACCCGCTTGACCTCCACCTTGGCGGTCGTGGCGGTCCCGTCGAGCGCCAGCATGCGACCGCTGGAATCCATGGTAGCTATCGCGGGCGCATCGAAGAACCCCACCACGATCGCACCGTCCTTCCGCCGGGTCACGTAGGTCGGGTACGCCACCGGCGCGCCCACGCCCACCCAGTCGAAAGGCACACTGTCGAGCCCGAGGTGCGACGCCCGGAGGATGGCCTGCTCCACCAGCGCGTGGGAGAAGGCCGCCAGCGGCATCGAGCCGGGCCGCGCGGGCACTTTGAGCACCCAAGTGCTGTCGCCCATGGTGAGCTGGACGTCCGCCGTGTCCCCCCGAAAGCGGAGGATTCCGTGGCTCACGCGCGGAGGCAGCGAGCTCTCGAGCAGTGGCGTAACGACCAGTTCCATGCTCCGCACGTCGCCGATGGCGTCGAGCGCGGCGGTGTAGGTCACCCGCCGAGCCGCGGGGACCCGGAGCACGATCTCGCTCTCGAGCGTCGTGGCGGACCGGGTGTAACGCTCCACCGCGAGCGTGTCGTCACCGAGGCAGACGACGAAACCCTCGTCGTCGTGCGGGCGCTGGGCATAGACGATCGCCAGCGGAGTGGAGACGAAGACCAGGCAGGCGAGATGACGGAACATCGAGGGGGGCATCAGGGCCGCGCGTGGGCTGAAGAGAGAAGCCGTCCGTTCACTCTACGGCTCGGCGAATGAGAGGTTTCCCCCGGCGTCACTCGTCGTGGCCGGCCCGTCGGCGGTCGCGTTTCAGAGCGGAGCGTCGGCGCTTCGCCTCCAGTCGTGCAGCCTTCGCGGCCCGGCTTGGCTTGGTCCGCTTACGCGGCTTGCGCACCGCGAGGGCCGACGCAACCAGATCACACAGTCGCTCGGTCGCGGCCTCGCGATTCCTGAGCTGGCTTCGAGACTCCGAGGCCACCACTCGCAGCCGCCCCTCGCTGTCCAGCCGGCTGGAAAGGCGTGCCAGAAGCCGGGCGCGCTGCTCCTCGGTCAGCGTCGGCGACGAGCGCACGTCCCACCAGACCTCGATCCGCGTGGCCGAGGTGTTGACGTGCTGACCGCCGGGCCCGCCGGAGCGCGTGGCTCGAAATTCCAGCTCGGTGAGCGGGAGAAGGAGCGCGGGTGTGATCTCGAGATAACCGTCTGGCACCCACGGAAGTTAGCGCTTCTTACGCACGGTTTCTCACAGGTTTACGTTTCTCCCCCATGACGGACCTCGATCAGCTGCGGCGGCACCTGCAGGGACTCGGCAAGGTGCTTCTGGGGTATTCGGGCGGGGTCGACTCGGCGCTGCTGGCGGTCGTCGGCAGCCAGACTCTCGGCGCCGGAGGGTTCCTCGCAGTCATCGGCCGCAGTCCTTCCTATCCCGAGGCGCAGTGGCGGAGCGCGGTAGGTCTGGCCGAGCGGTTCCGCGTGCCGCTGCTCGAGCTCGACACCCGCGAGCTCGAGGACCCGCGCTACCTCCGCAACGACACCGATCGCTGCTACTTCTGCAAGGCGGAGCTGTGGACCCGTCTCGCGGAGGTCGCCCGCCGACAGAGCTTCGACACCATCATCGACGGCACCAACGCGGACGATCTGGGCGAGCACCGGCCGGGACTGCGCGCGGGACGCGAGGGAGGAATTCGCTCGCCGCTCGCGGAGCTCGGCTGGAGCAAGGAGGCCGTGCGTACGGCGAGCCGCGCGCTGGGCCTTCCCACCTGGGACGCCCCGGCCGCGCCCTGTCTTTCCAGCCGGGTGCGATACGGTCTGGGCATCACACCCGGCCGGCTGCGGCAGGTGGAGGACGGCGAGGCGTACCTCCGGCAACAGGGGGTCGTGGGGGACCTGCGCGTCAGACACCACGGCAGACACGCCAGCGTCGAAGTCGCGCCCGCCGAGATGCCGATGTTGCGCGCTCGGTGGGAGGCGGTGGAGCGCTTTTTCACGGGGCTCGGGTTCGAGCGGGTGGAGCTGGATCCGTCGGGGTATCGACGCGGCCGGCTCCTAACGCTCGCGCCGCATGGCCAAACCTGATGCGGCTGTTCGCGGCGCTGCCCATCGCCGAGCCCGCGCGAGGCGAGATCGCGAAGCTGCTGACCCGCCTGCGCGAGCCGGGGTGGCCGCTCAGACTGGTGCAGGATCACGGGGTGCATCTCACCATGAAATTCTTCGGTGAGGTGCCCGAGGGCAGACTCGAAGTGATCGAGGAGGCGGTACGTGCTGCGGTGCCGGGCACCGGCCCCCTTCATCTCCAGCTCAGCGACGTCGGCGCGTTTCCCAGCGAGCGTCGCCCGAGGATCATCTGGGTCGGCCTCGACGCGCCGCCGGGTCTCGAGCTGCTGCAGGACCGACTGGAGCGCAGGGCGGAGGCCATCGGGTTTCCGCCCGAAGGCACGCCGTTCAGGCCACACGTGACGCTGGCCCGGGTGCGGGAAGGACATCGCCTGCCGAATGGTGCGCTGGAGGGTTTGGACGGGCAGTACGAGCCGGTCGGGTTCCTGGCGTCGGAGTTGGTGCTCTACGAGAGCCTGCTCGGCCGCGGCGGGCCACGCTACGAGCCGCGGCTCACGCTGGAGCTCGCTTCGTGATGGGGTGTATCACCGCACCCTTCAAGTTGCTCGGATGCCTCGTGCTGGTGGCGGCGCTGGGGCTGGGGTGGCTCTACCGGGATCGGCTGGAGCACGAGGCACGGCGGGTGATCGACCGCGTCCGACACGTGGCTCCTTCCTCCCATGTGGCTCCTTCCTCCGCCGGGAGGCCAGGCCTGAGCGCGCTGGAGTCGGCGACCGCGAAGGTGGACTCCCTCAACGGCTGGCGGGCCGATTCGGTGGTGCTGACGCCCTCGGAGTTCGCCTCGCTGGTCGGGAGCGGCATGGACCGCCGGCTCAGGGGCCAGCTCGACTCCCTGCGGGTGGAGTTGCTGGACGGAGAGATCCGGGTCCGGGCAAGACTCCGTACCGCGGGCCTTTCCCCGGAGCTGATCGGTCTGTTGGCCGGCGCCCTGGGTCCCACCGAGCCGGTGGAAGCTGCGGGGCCGGTGCGGGTCACCAAGCCGGGGGCAGGGGAGTGGCGAGTGCGGTCCTTCAGGATCGGCAGCTTCCCGGTTCCCGATGAGATGGTCCCGCGTCTCGTCGGCCAGGCCCTCGGCGATTCCGGTCGGACCACAGTCCCGGTCGAGGTTCCGCAGGGCGTCCGAGCGATCCGCGTCCGCCCCGGCGGCGCCATCCTCTACGGAGCGACACGCTCATGAGCCATCGAGTGCTCATCGTGGACGATGAGCAGGGCATCCGTCAGGCATTGAAGCAGGTTCTCGAGTACGAGGACCTGGAGGTGCGAGTAGCGGCCTCGGGAGGCGAGGCCATCACCCTCTACACCGAGTTCCGGCCCCACCTGGTGTTCCTGGACGTGAAGATGGCCGGGCTCGACGGGCTGGAGACGCTGACCCGCCTGCGCGACCTCGATCCCGGGCCCCAGATCGTGATGATCTCCGGTCACGGTAGGATCGCCACCGCGGTCGAGGCCACCCAGCGTGGCGCGTTTGATTTCCTGGAAAAGCCGCTCGACACCGATCGATTGCTGCTGACCGTCCGCAACGCGCTCGCCCACGCGGAGCTGGTGGGTGAGAACGCACGGCTACGGGAGGCGGCGGGCAGTCGCTATCAGATGGTGGGTGACAGCCCGGCGCTCCAGCAGGTGCGTGACCTGGTGACCAAGGTCGGCCCCACGGCGGCCCGGGTACTGATCACCGGTGAGAACGGCACCGGGAAGGAGCTGGTCGCTCGCGCGCTGCACGAGGGCTCCCCGCGGCACGACAAGGCCTTCGTCGAGGTGAACTGCGCCGCGATCCCTTCCGAGCTGATCGAGAGCGAGCTGTTCGGGCACATGAAGGGCTCCTTCACCGGGGCCTTCGCCGACCGCGCGGGCAAGTTCGAGCAGGCCGACGGCGGTACGCTCTTCCTCGACGAGGTCGGCGACATGTCCCAGCCGGCGCAGGCCAAGCTGCTCCGCGTGCTGCAGGAAGGCGTGGTGACCCGGATCGGCGGTGCCAAGTCCATCCAGGTGGACGTCCGTGTCCTGGCGGCCACGAACAAGGATCTGGAGACGGAGATCGCCGAGGGAAACTTCCGGGAGGATCTGCTCTACCGCCTGAACGTGGTGCCGATCGAAGTGCCGCCTCTGCGCGAGCGGCTGGAGGACATCCCCGCCCTGGTGGAGCACTTCGCGGAACAGCTCTCAGCCGGGGCCGGCGTGCCCGGCAAGAAGTTCGCTGAGGACGCGGTGCGGCGGCTGCAGTCGCGGTCCTGGCCGGGCAACATCCGTGAGCTGCGCAATGCGGTCGAGCGTGCGCTGATTCTCGCATCGGGCAAGGTAGTCACCGCCGCGGACATCGACCGGCTGCTGCCACCGGGCGACGGCGTTGCGGCGGCGGCCGGGGATGCGCAAACCTTCGAGGGGTTCAAGCAGGAGGCGGAGAAGAGCTTCCTGATCCAGAAGCTCCGGGAACACGACTGGAACGTCTCGGAGACGGCGCGGGCGCTCAAGATGCCGCGCTCGAACCTGTACAAGAAAATCGAGCGGTACGGCCTGAACCGGGAGCAGGCATGACCGAGCAGCCGCGGAATTGGGACAAAGAGCTGGCCGACATCGATCGAGTCATCGGGAAGCAGGGCACCCCGG
>DATLHD010000052.1:0-3026 GCA_035540075.1 Gemmatimonadales bacterium | reverse complement strand
CCGATATCGCTCACTCCCATGGATCGGGAGAGATCGAGCAGCAGCAGGACGTCCCGCCCCGTGCGCACCATTTCGCTCTCGCGCTCGCCCAGCTGCGGACGGGCCAGTGCCAGCAGACCAAGGCCGAGCGCGGCGATCCGGACCCGGGCGGCGGTTCGCGCCTGCCCGGGCGGCACCAGCGTCGAGCTCCGGCGAAGCACCTCCACCTCGCCGAAGGCCGCCAGCGCGGCGCGGCGCGCGCCCTCGGCACGGCGGAGGAGCCACGTCGTCAGCACCACCGCGAGGAGGCCCAGCGGGAGCAGCCAGGGATAGGCGAAGCTCATGGCAAGGTCCTCAGCCGTCCGCCGCGGAGAGCCAGGGCCGCCGCGAGAAGCGCCAGGGCGGGCGCGAGGAGCCAGGGAAAGAGCTCGCGGTAGTCGCGCGTCTGGTTGATGGTGACCTCCTGGCGCTCCAGCGGGTCGAGCTTCTCCATGATGTGCTCGAGCGCTTCGGGATCCGTGGCTCGGAAATACTCGCCGCCGCTCCGCTCCGCGATCCGGCGAAGCACCCGCTCGTCCGAGCTGGTGAGCCGGTCGGGCGTGCGGCCCTGCCGCCAGATGAATCCGTCGTTGAAGCCGGTGGTGTCGGGTGCGCTCACTCCGATGGTGTGGATCCGCACACCGATTGCGCGTGCCGCCTCGGCAGCCACGAAGGGGCCGGGCGACCCGGTGTTGTTGGCGCCGTCGGTGATGAGCACGATGGCGCTGGCGCGGTTGGGCAGGTCCTTGAGCTGGCTCAGGCACAGCGCCAGCGCAGTGCCGATAGCGGTGCCGTCGGGCAGCTGACCGATCTCGACCCTTTGGAGCATCTCGCCCAGCAGCTCAGTATCGGGCGTGAGCGGCGCCTGGAGGAAGGACCGCCCGGCGAAGATCACCAGACCGAGGAGATCGCCCTGCCTGCGGCGGGCAAAGTCGCCCACCACCTGGCGCGCGACCTCCAGCCGGTTGCCCGGCTTGAAGTCCGTCGCCTTCATGCTGCTGGAGATGTCGAGCGCGAGCATGAGGTTCCGCGCCTTGCTCTTCACCTCGCGCACGTCGTGCGGGACCTGCGGGCGGGCGAGCGCCAGGATCAGAAGCGCCAGTGCGACGATCCTGAGCCCATCGGGGAGCAAACGCCAGCGGGCCCGCGGCGGGGGCGGCTCGGCCGCGAGGAAGGCGAGCGCGGGAAACCCCAGCCGCTCCGGGGGAGGCTCCCGTCGCCGCAGGGTCAGCCGGATCGCCAAGGCCGCAGGGATCACGAGGAGGAGGAGGAGCCAGGGATCAGCGAACCGCATCCAGCTCCTCCGGCGCGGCGGCCCGGTGCCAGCGGTCGAGCAGCTCGCGGGCGGCACGGGTCAAGGCCGCGGCCTCCGCCGCGCCGGGACGCAGTCGCGCGAACTTGACGAGGTCGGCCGCGCCAAGGATCTCCTGCACCCGGCGGCGGAGGCCGCTTTCCGCGAGCCGCGGCGGCAGCGACCACAGGAGCTCGGTCGTCGTCCGCTCCGGGGCGGGGATACCCTCAGCCGTCTCGAGGTACCCCCGCAGCACCTCCGCGACAGCCTCGTAGTGCCGTTCCACCTCGCCCCGCGCGGCCAACCGCTCCACATCGATGGCCTCGAGCCGGGCGAGCGCGACAGCGTACGGATCCGGTGGCGGCGGAGGCAAGGGCGGCGGCTCGATCGGCGCCGGTACTGCGACCCGCGCTCGCCGTCTCCTCCTCGCCACCAGCCAGGCGACACCGGCCGCGAAAGCCGCGCCGAGCGCGGCCCACAACGGCGCGAGGCTCGGCGGTGCGTCCGGTTCCCGGATATCGCGCAGTGACGGGTTGCCCCCGGGGAGCACCGACGTCACCTCGACCTCCACCGGATCATGCGACATCACGCCACGGTGCCCGGTCACCACCTGCACCCATGGGAGCCCGAAGGCCGGGACCTGCTGCTTCCCAGGCCGGTAGAACGCGAGCACCACGGAGCCGGTGAACGCCCGGTCTGCGCCGCGCTGAAGCCGTTCGGCCGAGAGCACCCTCACGCCGGGAGGGAGCTCGCCCACCGGCCGGGGGACGGTATCGGTCAGCAGATCGCGCTCGTTGATGATGAGGCGGAAGCGCACGGTCACGGAATCGCCCACGGCCATCTTTGCGGGCTCGACCGTCGCGGTGAAGAAACGGCCCTCGCTGAGCTGGGCACTCGCGGAGACTGGTCCGAGCGCCGGCAGGAGCAGCAGTGTCATCCTGACATTGACACCACGCATCACCGCCACAACCGGCTCTCCCTCCGCCGGAAGAACGCCAGCAACGGCTCCGTGTACGACGCGCCGGTCTCCAGCCGCAGCAGGTCCGCCCCGGCCTCCCGCAGCGTGCGTTCCAATCGTTCGTCGAACTCGGCCGCCCGTTCCCGGAAACGGTCCCGCAATCCGCGATCGGACGTGTCCACCACGCGCCACACGCCGCTCTCGGCATCCCACAGCGTCACGAGCCCGACATCGGGCAGCTGCCGCTCCCGCGGGTCCAGCACCTGGATCGCGATCAGGTCGTGCCGTCGCGCCAGCCGGCCAAGCGCCGCCTCGTAGCCCGAGCCCAGGAAGTCGGAGAGCAGGAAGATCACCGCCCGGCGGCGGAGCATCGGCTCCAGGTAGCCGAGCGCGGCGCCGAGGTCGGTTCCGGTGCCGCGAGGCTCGAAGGCAAGAAGATCGCTGATCACGCGCAGGGCCTGGCGCCGCCCCTTGCGCGGGGCCACGTAGTGCTCGACGCGGTCGGTGGCGAACACCGCCCCCACGCGGTCGTTGTTGCGTGCGGCCGCCAGCGCGAGCACGGCACAAACCTCGATGGTGAGGTCACCCTTGGTCCGGCGGACGCTGCCGAAGCTCGCCGAGGCGCTCTGGTCGGCCACGAACAGCACGGTGAGCTCGCGCTCCTCGAGGTACCGCTTCACGTAGGCCGAGCCGAGCCTGGCGGTGACGTTCCAGTCGATGGTGCGGATGTCGTCGCCCGGCTGGTACTCGCGGACCTCG
>DATLHD010000051.1:0-4677 GCA_035540075.1 Gemmatimonadales bacterium | reverse complement strand
CATTCCACCAGGACTCGTGCACCAGATCGAAGCCGTCGAGGACAGCGACGTGCTCGAGGCATCGACGCCCGAGCTCGACGATCTGGTGCGTCTCCAGGACCGCTACGGCCGAGGCTGACATGCAGGTGATCATTCCGCTCGCGGGGAAGGGCACCCGGCTCCGTCCGCATACCCATCTCGTGCCCAAGCCCCTGCTGAAGGTGGCGGGCCGGCCGGTGATGGACTGGGTGATGGATCGGCTCGATGGTCTGGACGTGAGCGAGCTGATCTTCATCACCGGACATCTCAAGGAGCAGGTCGAGGCCTATGCCCGCGCCCGCTACCCGATCCCGTCCCGCTTCATCGAGCAGAAGGTGCAGGACGGCACCGCCGGCGCGGTCAACCTCGCCCGCCCCCACGTGCGCGAGCCGGTGCTGATCATCTTCGTGGACACGGTGTTCGAGGCGGATCTCACCCTGATCAACCGTACCGACGCCGACGGGATCATCTGGGCCAAAGAGGTGGAAGACTACCAACGCTTCGGCGTGGTGGTGACCGACGACGAGGGCTATATGACCCGCATCGTCGAGAAGCCGAGCACGCCCATCTCCAAGCTCGCCAACATCGGGCTCTACTACATCCGGGCGGTGGACAGTCTGTGGCAGGGGATCGACCACGTGCTCGCCAGCCCGAAGAACAAGGGCGAATACTTCCTCACCGACGCCTTCCAGTGGATGATCGAGCACGGTAAGCGCATCCTGACCGCGGAGGTGGGCGGGTGGTACGACTGCGGGGCACCGGGCGCGCTGCTGGAGACCAACGAGACGCTGCTGCGGAAAGGCGCCGCGCGGCGAGTGGACTTTCCCGGCGTCACCATCCACGATCCGGTGTACATCGAGGACGGCGTCACCGTGGAGCGGAGCGAGATCGGGCCCAACGTCTCCCTCGAGCGCGGCACCACGGTGCGCGGCAGCAAGCTGCGCAACACGATCGTCGGCCGGGACGCGTCCATCGCCGACTCCGCGCTCGACGGCGCCCTGCTCGGGAATCACGTGGTGCTGGAGGGCTACCGCGGAACGGCGTCACTGGGCGATCATTCAGAAGTGACGACGAAAGGTTGATGCAGCCTCGGGACTCCTGCTCGAGGATCCATGGCGTCGGTTGACGACCTCTGCCGGTCCTATCTCGATCTCAAGTACCACTTCGACCCCGCCGCCGCGAGCGCGGCGGGGCTGGTCTCGCACGACTCGCGGCTCGGCCGGTTCGACACCCCTACGGTGCGCGCGCATCTCTCTGCCCTGCGGTCGGTCGCGGGCGCGGTCGAGGAGCTGGAGAGCGACGACCTGCAGGCGGAGATCGACCGGACTGCCCTTCTGGGAGAGATTCGCGGCGCGACCTTTCGGCTGGAGCACGAGCAGCCCCACGTGCGCAACCCGGCCTATTGGCTGTCGCACGTCTTCCAGGGGCTCTACGCGATGCTCGCGCGGCGGAACGGCGGCCTGGCCGAGCGCGCGCCGGCCGCGCTCGAGCGGCTTCGAGCCGTCCCCGCGTTCCTCGACGCGGCGCGCGACACGCTCGACGAGCCGCCCTCCGTGTTCGTGGATACCACCCTCGGCATGCTGGGCGGCGGGGGCGAGCTGGTGGTGCAGCTGGTCGCCGCGCTCGAGCCGGAATCCCCCGAGCTGCGCGCCGATCTCCACGAGGCGGCGGGGAAGGCGCTGGAAGCGCTCAAGCGCTTCGGCACCGCGCTCCGGGACGAGATCGAGCCCGCCTCCGACCCGCACGCGTTCGCGGTGGGAGAGGATCAGTTCACCCGCCGGCTCCACCACGAGCACGCACTGACCGCCAGCGCGCCCGAGCTCTGGCGCTACGGGCTTCACCTCCAGGAGGAGACCGAGGCCGAGCTGGCCGCGCTGGCGGAAAGGATGGGTGCGCGGCCGTGGCGCGAGCTGGTCGAGGAGTTGCGGGGCGACGCACCGGACCTGGAGACACTCCTGCCGGTCTACCGCGCGGAGCTGGACCGGGCGCATGCCTTCGTCGCCGAGCGGGAGCTGGTGAGCATTCCGCACGATCCGGTGGACGTGGTGCCGACGCCCGCATTCCTGGTGGCGCTGGTGCCCTTCGCGGCCTACGAGCCGCCGCCGATCTTTCTCTCGGAGCAGACCGGGCGGTTCTACGTCACTCAGCCCGACGCGTCCGCGCCGCCGGAGGTGCGCGCCCGCCAGCGCCGGGGCCACTGCCGGCACGCGATCCCCGCGATGGTGGCGCACGAGGCGTATCCCGGCCATCACCTCCAGCTGGCCACGGCACAGGGGCTCGCCTCCCAGGTGCGCCGACACATCTGGACGCCGGTCATGGTGGAGGGCTGGGCGCTCTACTGTGAGCAGCTCATGGACGAGTCGGGCTACTACGGCGAGGATCATGCGCGCCTGTTCCGGATGGTCAATCTGCTCTGGCGCGCAATCCGGATCGTGCTCGACGTCGGCCTCCACACCCGCGGCATGGCGCCGGCGGAGGCGGTGGACTACATGGTGGAGCACCTGCCGATCGAGCGGGCGAGCGCGGAGGCCGAGGTGCGGCGCTACTGTGCGTACCCAACCTACCAGCTCTGCTACGCGGTGGGGCGGCGCGAGCTGCTCCGCCTGCGGGACGCCTACCGGGCGCGCGCGGGGGGCTCGTTCCGGTCGAAGACGTTCCACGACGAGCTGCTGGCGTACGGCGGACTGCCGGTGTCGCTGGCGCGCTGGGGCATGGAGCTGGGGGAGGAGTGAAGATCACCGTCCTGACGTACCTGGACGATGGCGAGAACTCCAAGGAGTACGACCCGGTCGTGCGCCAGGTCGCGCGCACGCTGCGCAAGCTGGGCCACCGGGTCTCGGTGCTCGGCGTCCATGGGGACGTCAAGCGGCTCATCGCCGGGCTCTCCCGGCGCAAGCCGGACTTGGTGTTCAACCTGATGGAGATGTTCGGCGACAACGTCTTCGGCGACATCCCGGTGACCGGCCTGCTGGACCTGCTGGGCGTGGATTACACCGGCAGCGGTCCCGGTGAGCTGTACCTGAGCCAGGACAAGGGTCTCACCAAGCGGCTCCTCGCCTTCGAGGAGATCCTCTATCCCCGCTTCGCCGTTTTCTCGCGGGAGACCGGCTTCGAGACCGGTGGCAACCTCCGGATGCCGCTGTTCGTCAAGCCGCTGCGCTCCGATGCTTCCCTGGGGATCGGCGGCAAGTCGCTGGTGCAGGACTGGACCGGGCTGATCGACCGGGTGAGCGCGATCCGGAAGGAGCTCGACGACGCCGCGTTGGCGGAGGAGTTCATCGACGGGCGCGAGTTCTACGTCGGCGTGATCGGGAACTCCCAGCCCAAGGCCCTGCCGCCGGTGGAGATCGACTTCACCGGCTTTCCGGAAGGCGTGCCCAAGGTGATGGATAGCAAGGCCAAGTGGGACGAACGCAGCAAGGAGTACAAGGGTACCCGCTCGGTCATGGCCCAGCTGCCCGACGAGCTGCGCGCGCGACTCCAGAAGGTCGCGGTGGATGCCTATCGGGCGCTCCGGGTCCGCGATTACGGTCGGGTGGATCTCCGCCTTACCGACACCGGCGACATCTACGTGCTCGAGGTCAACGCCAGCTGCTATCTGGAGAAAGACAGCGAGTTCGCGATGGCGGCCGGCGCGGCGGGGCTGGACTACCCGAGGCTGATCGAGCGGATCGTGGATCTGGCACTGGCGAGGAGGAAGGGGAAGAAGTAGGCGCTGGACAGGATGACACTACGGCAGGTAGCTCCCCCGCTGCACGTGGTTCATCGCCAGTCCTGTCACCAGCGTCGTCACCGCGACCGTCGCCGCGGCCTCGCGACCCGGCAGGTAGCCCTGCCGCAGTTGCTCCGCCCGGTCGGCGAGATAGCGGATCAGCACCCGGGTCCGCTCGGGAAAGTGGCCTGTCCAGCGGAAGACGTTGGTCAGGAGATCGGGCTCCAGCCGGCGGATGAGCGCTCCCGCGGGCGCGAGCGGCTCGCCCGGCGCGCCGTCGGACGAGCGGAGGTCCTCGAAGATCGCGCGGATCGCCCCGTCGAGACCCGGGGGCACCTCACCGAGGCCGATCGCCTCGTCCCGATAGTAGTGACCCAGCGAGTACTCGATGTCCCCGACGTCCTCGTCGAGCTCGACGTTGGTGACCATCGGGTCGCGATCGCGCAGCGCCGCCATGGTCCGGTCGCAATAGGCCAGCTTGGCCGCCGCCACTGGCCAACCGCTGTACTCCTTGCGCCAGTCCAACTCCGGCGTCATCCACACCGCGAACGTCTCCGACCAGTCCTCGTCCGGATGCTTCTGGGCGTACCAGCCCGGGAGGTGGCGCACGTACCGCCGGCTGAAGGGCTCGGGCCGGTACTCTTCCGCGTACGGCTGGGTGATGGAGCCGAACTGCTTGACCCACTCCTCCTGGTCGTAGAGGCGGTAGGCGTAGTTCACCACGTGCCCCATCTCGTGCCGGAGATATCGCAGGACGTCCGCGCGGTCGAATCCTTCGACCAGGCCGGTGCGCTCGACGTGCAGCGCGGTCAGGTCGGGCCGAGCGAGATAGAAGGGGATGCCGATCGCCACCGACTCGAAGGGCACGCCCCACTCGGTGGAGAGATAGAACCGGGGATGGATCCGGGTGAGCCCGACCCGGCGCAGCTCCTCCTCGAACTCCTCGA
>DATLHD010000050.1:0-2283 GCA_035540075.1 Gemmatimonadales bacterium | reverse complement strand
GGTCTACCGGATGCTCGATCCCGAGGGTCGGATCATCTACGTCGGCAAGGCCAAGCGGCTTCGCACCAGGCTGCTCACCTACTTCCGCGCCGTCTATCCGGACGACAAGGCGGCGCGGATTCTGTATGCCACCCATGACATGGCCTGGGACTACACGCCCAGCGAGTTCTCCGCCTATCTCGGCGAGCTGCGGGCGATCAAGCGGTATCGGCCTCAGTTCAATTACCGCGGCAACCTGACCCGCCGGGCCGTGTTCATCAAAGTCTCCCGCGGGCCCGCGCCACGGGTCTCCGCCGGCGAGACCATCGGCCGCGACGACGCCCGGTGCTACGGACCCTTCCGTTCGCTGGCTCGCGCCGGCGAGGCGGTACGGACCCTGAACGATCTGTTGGGTCTCCGCGACTGCGCGGCAACCACGCCGATGGTGTTCAGCGGCCAGGGCGACCTCTTCGGCTCGACCCGCCAGGCCGGGTGCATGCGCCACGAGTTCGGGTTCTGCACCGGGCCCTGCGCGGGATTCGTGGCGGAGCTGGAGTACCATCGCAGGCTGGAGACCGCGCTCGCGTTCCTGGAGGGACGTACCATCCAGCCGATTGACCGGGTGGTGAGCGCGATGCAGGAGGCGTCCCTCACCGACCGTTTCGAGGTGGCGGCGCGCTGGCGGGAGAAGTTCGAGCACCTGGAGTGGCTGCTCGCCGCCACCAGTCGGGCGCGCACGGCGGTGGACATCTTGACGTTCGTCTATCGCGATCCAGGCACCTATGGCGACGACAGGATCTACCTCGTTCGCCAGGGCGTGGTCCGAGCGTCCTTTCCCGATCCCACCACGCCTATCGAAATGGAGGCTTTCCGCGCCGTGGTCGCGGCGGAGACGGCCCGTCCAGACCCGCAGCCCGGGCCGCTTCCGCTCGAATCGGTGGACGAGATCCTCCTGCTCATGTCATGGTTCCGCGCCCACCCCGATGCGCTCCGCCACACCGCACCGCTCGCTGATTGGCTGCCGGACCAATCGTCCTCGGGAGGGGACACCTCCAAGGCCGGGACGACGGCCACGCTCGCTTCAAAGGACCTTCTCACAACGATCTCTAGATAACCGCCGGACCTGGCACCCTGCGTGCCTGCCTCCACCTGGTCCGTCGGCGCCACCCCGGCGTCGGCGCGAGAAACACATGGAGGCGATCATGATTCGACTGCTCTGTGCCGGCGCCGTCGCCGGCCTCCTTCTCGCCGCACCGCTCGAGGCACAGAGCGGCCGGCCAGGCTCGCTCGGTATCACTCCCTATGCTGGTTACATGAGGTTCGGCACCCTGGTGGACGGTCCGCTCGGCACCCGCGTGCGGGGCGCTGGGAGCCCGGTCTACGGCGCCGAAGCGACTCTTGGTATCACGCCCGGACTGGCGCTGGTCGGCAACGTGGCCTACGCCAGCTCGGACCTCGAGGTCGGCGTGCCTGTAGCAGGCGGTCTCTCGCTCGGCAAGAGCTCCGCGCTGCTCTATGACGCCGCGCTCCGGCTCAGCGTGCCGGTCTCTGCCGGTGGGATCCGGCCGTTCGTGCAGGGCGGCGCCGGTGCGATGCGACAGGAGGTGGATGTCGCCGGCGTCGGAACCCACTCCACCAACTTCGCCTACAACCTTGGCGCCGGCGTCGAGGTGCCCGTCGGTTCGCGGCTCGGACTGCAGCTGATGGCGAAGGACTACATCGGAAAGTTCGATGCCCGGGAGGCGACGTCGGTAAACGTGAACACCGAGACGGCGCACAACTGGTCGTTGAGCGCAGGGGTGAGGCTGGGACTCTAGGATAGCGATGTCACCCTGAACGAAGTGAAGGGGACCATGCTCGATATGGCCCCCTTCGCTGCGCTCAGGGTGACAATGTCGCTCACTCCTCGTCGAACGGCGCCAGCGGCACCAGCCGGCCGCGAGGCGGAATGCCCGGCTCCAGCTCCAGAATCCCCACCGACGGCGGCAGCCGGAAGCGCCTTGGTCCCGCCCCGCCGGGGTTCATCACCGTCACCACTTCGTCCACCAGCGTCAGCACCGGCCGGTGGGTGTGCCCGAAGACGATGATCTCCGCCCGTGGAAAGGCCGCCTGCACCTTCTCCGGGGTCGGGATCCCGAACTGATCGCCGTGAGTGACGACGACTTCGAACCCGTCGAGCTCGACGGTCGCCACCTGCGGCAGCTGCGAGCGGATGTCCCAGCCGTCGGTGTTGCCGTAGACGGCCGTGACCGGCGCGATCGCGCCGAGCTCGGTGAGAATGTCCGGCGGCCCCACGTCCCCGCC